>NZ_JBHWLY010000011.1:0-107291 GCF_042730435.1 Nocardioides sp. NPDC059952
GTCAGGCGGGGACCGGGTCTTTCGCCAGCCGGACGGGGAGGCGGTCGAGGCTGTAGACGACCGAGAGGTCGCGCCAGCCGAGGTCGCCGGGGTCGTCGGTGGCCATGGCGAGGTCGGGGAATCGGCGGGCGAGGCCGGTGAGGGCGGCGCGGAGCTCCATCCGGGCGAGCTCGGCGCCGACGCAGCGGTGCATGCCGTGGCCGAAGGCGAAGTGCATGGTGTCGGCGTTGCGCAGGTCGAACTGCTCCGGCTTCGGCATCACCGCGGGGTCGCGGTTGGCGCCGGTGAGGCTGACCAGGACGACGGCGCCCTTCTTGATGGGTACGCCGAAGAGGTCGTGGTCCTCGCGGGCGAACCGCGGGAACGCGAGCTGCACCGGGCACAGGTAGCGGAGCAGCTCCTCGACGACCTTGTCGACCTCGGCGCGGTCGCCCGAGCGCAGGATCTCGTACGCCTCGGGGTTCTGCATCAGGACGTAGGCGCCCATGGAGAGCATGGAGGCGGAGGTCTCGTAGCCGCCGAGGAAGACGCCGTCGGCGAGACCGCCGAGCTCGACGTCGTCGTACTCCGCGCCCTTGTTGCGGATGATCTCGCCGATCATGCCGTCGCCGGGGTTGGCGCGCTGCTGGCGGACCTGCTCGATGAGGAACGTCCTGGTCTCGGTGGCGGCACCGAAGGCGCCCGCGCCGCCCTCGGACAGGTCGAAACGGGCCATGCCGAGCTTGTGGAACTCGTCGCGTACGTCCTCGGGCATGCCCAGCAGCTCGCAGATCACCCGGAACGGGATCTCGAAGCCGAAGTGCTGGACCAGGTCGACCTCGGGGCCGTTGGCCTCCATGTCGTCGAGGGCGTCGGTGACGATCCGGTCGATCATCTCGTTGAGACGGCCCAGGCGGCGCATGGTGAACTCCGGGGTCAGCAGCCCGCGGAGCTTGGTGTGGTCGGGCGGGTCGGTCATGCCGAGGCCACCGATGCCCTCGGCGTCGGTGCGCTTGCGGGTGCCGAGCAGGTGGCGCATGTCGTTGGAGTAGGCGTTCTTGTCGGCCAGGACGTGCTTGGACTCGGCATGACCGGTGACCAGCACGATGTCGAGACCGAGCACCGAGCCGAGCTTGGTGACCGGCGCCTGCTCGCGGCTCTCGGCGAGCATCGGGACCGGGTCGAGGCCGTCACGGCGCAGTGGGAAGGTCAGGTGCTCGGGGATCTTGCGCAGCGTGGTGATGTCGGGGATCGGCGACTCCTTGCCCCGCATCGCGAACTGCAGGGCAAGCTTGCGGACACGCTCCGTCAGGGGTCGCGTCATCAGTTTCACCTGGGCGGCAATCTGCATGCGGCCAGTCTGGACCATCCTCAATCCACGGTCATCAGGAATACCCCTGGTTTGACGGTGTGTCTTGGATCACCCGTGGAGCACGGTCCTGAACAGCGCACACGTCTCCTCGATCGCCAGCTGCGCCGCCTGCGAATGGTGGCCCATGGCGAAGAAGCCGTGGATGAGTCCGTCGCAGTGGTGGTAGGTCATCGGGACCCCCGAGCTCTCCAGCGCCTTGGCGTACGCGATGCCCTCATCGCGCAGCGGATCGAACTCCGCGGTCACCACGACCGCCGGCGCCAGACCCTCCAGGGAGCCCTTGATCGGGCTCAGTCGCGGGTCGGCGCGGTCGGCGTCGCCCACGTAGTGGTCGGAGAACCATTTCATCGTCGGCAGCTCGAGGAAGTAGCCGTGGCCGTTCTCGGCGTAGGAGGGGTAGCCGCTGGTCATGTCGGTCGCCGGGTAGATCAGCAGCTGGCCGGCGAGCTCGCGGCCCTCGTCGCGGAAGACCTGGGCGACCATGGCCGACAGGTTGCCGCCGGCACTGTCGCCGGCGACCGCGACCCGGCCGTCGCCGCCGAGCGTCGCCACGTTGTCGCTGACCCAGCGAGCGGCGGCCATCGCGTCGTCGCAGGCGGCGGGGAACGGGTGCTCGGGGGCGAGCCGGTAGTCGACCGCGACGACCACGGCGTCACAGATGGTGGAGAGGTTGCGGGCCTGGTCCTCGTGGGTGTCGAGGTCGCCGACCACCCAACCGCCGCCGTGGAACATCACGATCGTGGGCAGCGGCCCCTCGGTGGTGGGCCGGTAGATGCGTACGGCCAGGTCGCCCGCCGGCCCTGGGATCACCGAGCTCTCCACCGATCCGACTGGTGGAAGCGGGATGCCCTCGCCCAGCGCGCGGTAGAGCGCTCGTGCCGTCGGTGGGTCGAAGGACTCCAGGGGCTGCCCCTTCGAGAAGAGGGTGAGCAGGTCAGCGATCTGGCTGTCGAGCGGAGGCATGGCGACAGTCATATCGTTAATCGCCAAAATGTGTCGAGCGTCACGTTCTGCTGATGGGACCGCTCGATGAATCCGATTCCGGAATAACCATTCGACACGGGTGCCAGACTGGACGGCTGTGGGACATGTGGACGTTGCTGGAGTCAGATTCCAGCTGCCTGACGGACGAGTGCTGCTCGACGACGTCTCCTTCCGGGTGGGTGAGGGCGCGAAGGTCGCGCTGGTCGGCGCCAACGGTGCGGGGAAGACGACGCTGCTGCGGATCGTCACCGGCGAGCTGACCCCGACGGCCGGATCCGTGGTGCGCTCGGGCGGCCTCGGGGTGATGCGGCAGATGGTCGGCAAGGGCTCCTCGACCGTCGGTGAGCTGCTGCTCTCGGTGGCGCCCGCGCGGGTGCGCGAGGCGGCGGCCGCAGTGGAGGCCTGCGAGCTGGAGCTGATGTCGTCGGAGGACGAGCGGCTGCAGATGCGCTACGCGACCGCGCTGGCCGAGTACGCCGACGCCGGCGGCTACGACATCGAGGTCGTCTGGGACGTGTGCACCATGGCCGGGCTCGGGGTGCCCTACGACCGCGCCCGCTACCGCTCCCTGGACACCCTGTCCGGCGGCGAGCAGAAGCGGCTGGTGCTCGAATTTCTGCTGCGCGGCCCCGACGAGGTGCTGTTGCTCGACGAGCCGGACAACTTCCTCGACGTGCCCGGCAAGATCTGGTTGGAGCAGCGCATCCGGGAGTCTCCGAAGACGATCCTGTACGTCAGTCACGACCGTGAGCTGCTGGACAACACCGCGACCAGGGTGGTCACGGTCGAGCTCGGCGCGTCCGGCGCCGGCAACAGCGCGTGGACACATCCTGGTGGGTTCGCCTCCTACCACGAGGCCCGCAAGGACCGGTTCCTGCGGTTCGAGGAGCTGCGCCGTCGCTGGGACGAGGAGCACGCCAAGATCAAGGCGCTGGTCCTACGGCTGAAGGTCAAGTCGGAGTACAACGACGGGATGTCCAGCCAGTACCGGGCGGCCCAGACGCGGCTCCGGAAGTTCGAGGAGGCCGGGCCGCCCGTCGAGCAGCCACGAGAGCAGGCGGTGCAGATGCGGCTGCGCGGCGGGCGCACCGGCAAGCGGGCGGTGGTCTGCGAGGGGCTCGAGCTCACCGGGCTGATGAGCCCGTTCGACCTGGAGGTCTGGTACGGCGAGCGTGTTGCTGTGCTCGGCTCCAACGGCTCGGGCAAGTCCCACTTCCTGCGGCTGCTCGCCCGCGGGGGCACCGACCCGGACGTGGAGCACCGCCCGGTCGAGGACACCCCCATCGAGCCGGTCCGCCACCGTGGGAAGGCCAAGCTCGGCGCCCGCGTGCGGCCGGGCTGGTTCGTGCAGACCCATGCCCATCCGGAGCTGGTGGGGCGCACGCTGCTCGACATCCTGCACCGCGGTGAGGCCACGCCTGACGGCCGAGGGCGCGCGGGTATGGGCCGCGAGGCCGCCTCGCGGGTGCTCGACCGCTACGAGCTCGCGCACGCCGCGGAGCAGGCCTTCGAGTCGCTCTCGGGTGGACAGCAGGCGCGCTTCCAGATCCTTCTGCTGGAGCTGAGCGGCGCGACCCTGCTGCTGCTCGACGAGCCGACCGACAACCTCGACGTCCAGTCCGCCGAGGCCCTCGAAGCGGGGCTGGAGTCGTTCGACGGCACCGTCGTCGCGGTCACCCACGACCGCTGGTTCGCCCGTGGCTTCGACCGCTTCCTGGTCTACGGCGCCAACGGTGATGTCTATGAGTCGCCGGAGCCGGTCTGGGACGAGACGAGAGTGGAGAGGTCACGATGAGCGAGCTGGTGGTCGAGCGCGTCGACCCCTTCGACGACGACGCCTTCGACGCGTGGTTCGACGTGATGACCGCGTCGTGGCTGGACGTACGCGGCCCCGACGCGGATCTGTGGGCGCGTGAGGAGCAGCGCGCCGAGCTGCGGCAGCAGTCCGAGAAGACCGACCGCCGGGCCTACCTCGGCCGGGTCGGCGACGCGGCCGTGGCCGCCGCCTGGGTGGCCATGCCGATGCTCGACAACCTGCACCGGGCGACGCTCGTGGTGGCGGTCCTGCCGGCCCACCGGCGGCGGGGCCACGGCACCGGCCTGCTCGACCATGTCGAGGCGGAGGCTCGCGCCCAGGGGCGTACGTCGTTCACGGGTGAGGTCTGGTGGCCCTGGTCGCTCGGGTCCGGCGGTGAGGGATCGCCGGGGCGGGACTTCGGGATCGCGCGGGGCTACGCGCCTGCGCTGGTCGAGGTACGCCGCCTGCTGCGGCTCCCGGTGCCGGACCAGGTCCTCGACCGGCTGGCGGCGGAGGCCGCCGAGAAGCACGGCGACTACACGCTGCGTTCCTGGGTCGGCCGGGTGCCTGACGACATCGTCGAGAGCTGGGCGGTGCTCGACGCCAGCCTGGAGACCGAGGCGCCGACCGGCGACCTGGACGTCGAGGCGCTCGAGCCCGACGTGGCGAGGGTGCGCGAGACCGAGGAGCTGGTCGCGGCCCAGAAGCGGACCCTCTACCACTCGGTGGCGGTGGACGCCGACGGCCGGGTGGTGGCCTACACGGTGATCGGCTACTCGAGCCTGGACGGCAACAGCTATCAGTGGGGCACCCTGGTCGAGGGGGCACACCGGGGCCACCGGCTCGGGCTGGCGGTGAAGGTCGCCAATCTCCGACTGCTCCAGTCCGAGCGGCCGGAGGTGCCGACCCTGTCGACCTACAACGCCGAGGTCAACGCCCACATGATCCAGGTCAACGCGGCCATGGGCTTCGAGCCGGTCGAGTGGCTGTGCAGCATCCAGAAGCAGGTCTCCTGAAGCGGAACGCGCACGAGCGCCTCACACCCGTTCGGGGACGGGCATGAGGCGCTCGGCAGTTGGCACCCCGCGGCGCTGAGGTTTCCGTCGGAAGCCCCAGCGTCTTGCGGGGAGATCAGGTGGCGTCGGAGTCCAGGGTGATCTTGGCGCTCTGCTCCTTGCCGTCGCGCGACCAGGTCACCTCGACCTCGTCGCCGGGGCGGTAGGAGCGGACCGTGGCGACCAGGGAGTCGGAGCCGTTGATCTGGTGCTCGTCGACCTTGGTGATCGTGTCACCCTTCTTCAGGCCGGCCTTCTCGGCCGCGCTGTCCGCGGTGACATCCTGCACGACAGCACCGGTGACGGCGGTCTGGCCGGACTGGGCGCCGGCGCTGTCGCCGACCGAGATCCCCATCCGGGCGTGGGTGGCCTCGTCGCCCGCCTTGAGCTGGTCGATGATCGGGAGCACCTCGTCGATCGGGATCGCGAAACCGAGGCCGATGGAGCCGGCCTCCTCGCTGGAGGAGGAGTTGGACCTGATCGAGGCGTTGATGCCGACGACGTTGCCGTTCATGTCGACCAGTGCCCCGCCGGAGTTGCCGGGGTTGATCGCGGCGTCGGTCTGGATGGCCGGGTAGACGGTCGCGTTGCCGGAGGAGTCGGACCCGACGTTGACCGGGCGGTCCAGGGCGCTGACGATGCCGGTGGTGACGGTCGAGTCGAGGCCGTACGGCGACCCGATCGCGACCACGTCCTGCCCGACCACGAGGTTCTTGGACTTGCCGATCGTCGCCGGGGTGAGGCCGGAGACGTTCTCGGCCTGGATCACCGCGGTGTCGGTGAGCGGGTCGGTGCCGACCACCTTGGCCGAGGCCGAGGTGCCGTCGCTGAAGTCGACCGTGATCGAGGAGCCCTGCTGCTCCTGTCCCTGCTGCTCCTGCTGGTCCTGGTCGGGCGAGCCGGGGAAGCCGGGGTTGGTCTCCTGAGTGCTCTCGGAGGAGAGGTCGACGACGTGGTTGTTGGTCAGGATCAGGCCGTCGGAGGAGAGGATGATGCCCGAGCCCGAGCCGCTGCCGGCCTGGGTGGAGACCTCGATCTTGACCACCGAGGGCAGCACCTTGGCGGCGACCTTCTCGGCGGTGCCCTCAGGGGCGTCGCTGTCGACGACCTGGGAGCCCGTCGCCGAGCTGCCGCCGTTGCGGGCACCGTCGTCCTGGGTCGAGTAGAACAGTGCCGCGCCACCGAAGCCGGCTCCGCCGCCGAGCACGAGGGCGCCGACGAGTGCCGTGGCGGCGAGCGTGGCCCGGCGCGCCTTGGGCTTGGGGGCAGTGGCGAAGGCCGCCGGGGCCGTCGACAGGACTGCGGTCGGAGCCACCCCGGGAGGCGGCGTGGTCGGAGCGGCGGGGGGCGGAGTCGTCGCGGATGCGTCGGCGCCCGGGGGCGCCCACTGCGGCGGGGTCCCACCGGGCTGCTGCTGAGGAGTGGGTTCGGTCATGTCATTCAGTGTGCGCAACGTCGCTGTGAACCTGCTGAGACTGGGCTATGTGGTCTCGAAGAGATGCGTCAGGACCCGGCGAGGAGGCCGACGACCGGGGCGAACGCCTCCATCAGCTCGTCGCCGACCAGGACGTAGGAGACGCCCAGCCGTTCCCGGCGCTCGCGGAGCTGGTCGGCCATCTCCTCGGCGGAGCCGGTGACGACGCCGACGGCGCCCTGGGCGGCGAGAGCCGCGGGGTCGAGCCGGCCGGCCAGGTAGCGCGGAACGGTCTCGCCCACCGCCATCAGGTTCATGTTGAGCTCGGGAGCGGGGCGGTCGGCGGAGCGTACGTGGTCGACGGCCGCCAGCGCCTCCGGCTCCTCGGCGGAGAAGGGGATCCCGAGAGCGGCGATGTCGGCGTGCTCGCCCGCGATCCGCAGCATCCGTGGACCGCCGCCGGCGACCAGGATCGGCACCTGCTGGGGGTCGGTCCCGTAGGGCAGCACCGACGCCTCGACAGCCCGGTGGTGGGGTCCGTCGACGGTGACGGTCTCGCCGGCCAGGAGCCGCTTGATGATCCCGATCGACTCCACGAGCCGGTCCACGCGTACGCCGGGCGGGTCGAAGCCCAGCCCCAGCATCGCGTTCTCCCGGGCCGAGTCGGGGCGTCCGGCGCCGAGGCCGAGCTCGAAGCGGCCGCCCGAGAGCACGGAGAGCGTGGCCGACTCCTTGGCGACCTGGACGGGGTGGCGGAAGTCGTTGGCCAGGACGTACGTCCCCACGTGGAGCCTCGTGGTCACCGCCGCGGCGGCCGCCAGAGCGGGGAAGACGGCATGGCCGAAGGACACGTTGTCCGGCATGACGAGCGTGTCGTAGCCCGCGCTCTCGACGCGGTGGGCGAGGTCGCTCCAGGCAGCGCCCGTGGGCGCCTGGGCCGCGACGACGCCGAAGCGGAAGGGTCTGGTCTCAGGTGTGGTGGTCATGCCTCCAGGCTGGTCCTGGTGGGGCGTGGGCGGATCCGCTCACCGGCGTCCGTGGCGTACGCAGATCCGCGCAGCCGCTATTCGCCCTCGATCCGCAGGGTCACCTGCTTGAGCAGGGCCGCCAGGTCCGTACGCCGCTCCGGACTCAGTGTCTCCAGCAGCCTGGTCTCGGCCTCGCCGCGCAGGTCCATCGCCCGTCGCCAGATCTCGATGCCCGCCTTGGTTGCCTCGACGCTGATCTTGCGACGGTCCTCCACCGATGCCGTACGTCGCAGCCACCCGGCCTTCTCCATGCTGTCGAGCCGCCCCGTCATCCCGGCCGGACTGATGTCGAGGTCCTTGGCGAGGGCCGTGGGGGAGGCGTGACCGGGGGTGTCGCGGATCATCAGCATGTGGAGCGTCTTGTACTCGAAGTCGGCGAGCCCGACTGCGCTCGCCGCCGCCGCACGTGCGACGTTGAAGAACTTCGCGATCTCTCCGATCCGGACCGTGATCGCCTCGACCTCGTCGTCGAAGTCGATGTCGAGCCAGTGGTCGCGCCAACGGGCCACGTGCCGGTCGGCGGCGTCGTCCTGAAGCGCTTCGGGCGTGAGGACGATGCTCTCCGGACCGGCGCCGAGGGTGATTCCTGGCATGGCCGGGGAGCTGCCTGGAATGTCGGAGGAGTGGCGCATCTCGGGCATGCACAGAGCATATCTCTTCGCTGGCTGATAATTCGTTGGCGAATAGTTCGGCAGCGAAGTACCTTGTGGCCATGACCACCACGACCGAACCGCCGACCGGGCGTCGTTCGCCGCTACGGCACCGCAACTTCCGCCGGCTCGTGACCGGGACGGCGGCATCGTCGCTGGGCAACGCGATCACGCCGGTCGCGCTGGCGTTCGCGGTGCTCGACCTCGGCGGGACCGTCACCCAGCTGGGCATCGTGGAGGCCGTCTTCGCGACCTGCCAGGTGGTGACCACGCTGGCCGGGGGAGTGCTCGGCGACCGGGTCTCGCGCAAGGTGATGATGGAGGGCACGGCGGCGATCAGTGCCGTGGTGGCCGGTGCGCTGGCCGCGACGGTGATCCTCGGGATCGCGACGATCCCGTCGATCGCGGTGATGGGTGGCCTCGCGGGCATCGTCGCCGCGCTCAACCAGCCTTCCGCGATGGCGATGACCAAGGTCGTCGTGCCGGCGGAGGATCTCGGTGCTGCCGTCTCGCTCCGCTCGCTGCTCCAGACCACCGCGTCGACCATCGGCTACGCCCTCGGCGGGGTGCTCGTCGCGGCCGTCGGCCCCGGCTGGGCGATCACCGTCGACGCGCTCACCTTCGCCGTCGCCGCCGTCGCCTACGCCGGCATGCGGGTGCCTCATGAACGACCGCCCCACAAGGCGTCGATGCTCGGCGACCTCGCCGAGGGCTTCCGTGAGGTGATGCGGCACTCGTGGCTGTGGTTCCTCATCCTGCAGGCGCTGCTCTACCACCTGTTCTGGTCGGGGGCGCACAGCGTGCTCGGCCCGATCGTGGTCGGCGAGGGGATCGGCCGGGCTTCGTGGGGCTTCGCGCTGGCCGCGCTGATGGCGGGCTTCATCGTCGGCGGCCTGTTCTGCCTGAGGTTCCGTCCACGCCGGCTGCTCTCCGTCGGCGTGTTCTTCCTCGCGATGACCGGCCTCTTCCCGATCTCGATGGCGGTCTCGGACACGCTCTGGCCGATCCTGGTGGGCGCGTTCCTGCACGGCTTCGGGCTGCAGGTCTTCGACATCTTCTGGCAGATCGCGATCCAGCAGGAGATCCCCGAGGACAAGCTCTCCCGGGTCTACTCCTTCGACATCGTCGGCTCGTTCGTCGCCCGCCCGCTCGGGCTCGCGCTCGTCGGTCCGGTCGCCGTCGCGGTGGGCTTCGACACCTGGCTGCTCGTGGTCGCCGCGGTGATCTCCGGCAGCGCCCTGATGTCCATCTCGTTCGCGGGCGTACGCCGTCTCGAGCGCGCGCCCGACCAGGCCGCCGTCTAGAGCGGGAGGCCGAGCGCGACCAGGTCGCCGCGGAGCTGCTCGGCGCCGGTGAACTGGATCGCGTGCATGCCCAGCGCCGCGGCGGCGGCGACGTTGGCGGGGCTGTCGTCGATGAACACCAGCCGGTCCAACGGCATCCCGGCGCGCTCGGCGACGAGCTCGTAGATCGCCGGATCCGGCTTGGCCAGGCGCACCTCACCGGAGACGACGACATCGCCGAGCAGCTCGATCACGTCGTACGTCGCCGGAGCGTGCGGATAGAGCTCGGCCGACCAGTTGGTCAGTCCGAGCTGGGGGAACTCGACCGCGGCGAGCTCGCGGACCAGCTCATGGGTGCCGGGGACCGGCCCCAGCATGGAGAGCGGGAAGTTGTCGACGTACGCCGCTCCGGCGCTGAGCCATTCGGGCGCGTCGCCCTCGAGCGCGGCGAGTGCCTGCGCCCAGGTCCGCCCGGCGTCCTGGACGTGGTTCCACGACCGGAAGTCGTAGGACTCCAGGAACGCGCGGGCATCGGCGTCGCCGACGCCGGCCGCGATCGCCGGGAGCGGGTCCCAGCGGATCAGCACGTTCCCGAAATCCCAGACGACCCCGTCTACGTCAGCCATGTCACTCCTCTGCGCTGCCCGTCTCGAGTCGGCGCGTTTTGACCTTGCTGCTCGCTGGCGCTCGCAGGCTGCGGTCAAAGCGCGCCGACTCGAGCCTGGCTAAGCGCTCGTCACGCCCAACGGACGTCACGCGGGACGAAGGTGAGTCCGCGCTCGCCGGTGTAGATCTGCTTCGGACGGGCGATCTTCTGCTCCTTGTCCTGGACGAGCTCCAGCCACTGGGAGAGCCAGCCCGGCGTACGCCCGATGGCGAACAGCACGGTGAACATCTCCGGCGGGAACTCCAGGGCCTCGTAGATCAGGCCGGAGTAGAAGTCGACGTTCGGGTAGAGCTTGCGGGAGACGAAGTATTCGTCCTCCAGGGCGATCTTCTCCAGCTCCTGGGCGATGTCGAGGAGCGGGTTGGTGCCGGTCACCTCGAACACGTTGTAGGCCTGCTGCTTGATCAGCGTCGCGCGCGGGTCGTAGTTCTTGTAGACCCGGTGACCGAAGCCCATCAGCCGCTCGTTGCCGGCCTTGACGCCCTCGATGAAGGCGGGGATGTTCTCGACCTTGCCGATGCGGCGCAGCATCCGGAGCACGGCCTCGTTGGCGCCGCCGTGGAGGGGGCCGAAGAGGGCGCCGACGCCGGCGGCGACCGAGGAGTAGGGGTCGACCTGGGTCGAGCCGACCGAGCGTACCGCGTTGGCGGAGGCGTTCTGCTCGTGGTCCGCGTGCAGGATGAAGAGCGTGTCGAGCGCCTTGGCGATGCGCTCGTCCGGTGCGTACTTCGACTCGCTCATCTTGAAGAGCATGGAGAGGAAGTTGCCGGTGTAGGACAGGTCGTTGTCCGGGTAGACGTACGGCTTGCCCTGCGCGTGCCGGAACGCCCAGGCACCGAGCGTCGGCATCTTGGCGATCAGCCGGATGATCTGCAGGCGACGGTTGTCGGGGTCGGAGATGTTCGCGGCGTCCGGGTAGAACGTCGACATCGCACCGACCGACGCCATGAGCATGCCCATCGGGTGGGCGTCATAGCGGAAGCCCTGCATGAACTCCTTGATGTTCTCGTGCACGAACGTGTGGTAGGTGATCTCGTGCACCCACGCGTCGTACTCCTCCTTGGTCGGCAGGTCGCCGTGGACCAAGAGGTAGGAGACCTCGAGGAAGTTGGACTTCTCTGCGAGCTGCTCGATGGGATAGCCGCGATACTCGAGCACGCCCTTGTCGCCGTCGATATAAGTGACGGAGGAGCGGCACGAAGCCGTGTTGACGAAGCCGGGGTCGTAGACGGCCAGGCCGGGGCCCAGTTCTTGGGTAGCCGGGTCGTTGGCCTTGATCTTCCCCAGGTCGGCGGCGCGGATGGTGCCGTCGGTGATCGGGATGTCGTACTCCACCCCGGTGCGGTTGTCACGCACAGTTAGAGATTCGGTCACGATCAGCAACGGTAACCCTCTTGAAATCCCCTACGTAACTCGGCGTCCCACCCATTGGCCGATTTCGACTCAGAGTCGGAACCTGTCCCGTGCCGGTTTGGTGTCGCCGGAGGGCTCGTCGTCGCCGAACCGGGTCAGTGCATCGCGCAGCCGATGAAGGTCGAGAGCGGTCTGCACCGACCGCTCGTTGAGGGTGTCGTCCTCTCCGCGGAGCGCGCGCAGCGCCTCCTGGACGTCGTTCTCGCTCGGCTCCCCGGTCATGGGGAAATAATCTAGGTGGCCGCACCAAGCGGCGCGAGCGCGGGTCTGGGGTGACAGATTTCCGACAGACCGGGCGAGCAGGATGGTCGGTCGACAGTCGCGGAGTCGGCTGGAGACGCCATCATGCTCGGGGGACGCGATGCTGCGGATTCACTTCACCTATGACGACCTCGCTCGGGTCAGGATCGCCGACGGGCCCGATGCGCTCTGGGAGGTGCAGCTCAGCCTGCACGCGCTCCAGACGCGCGGGCGTGCCGTGGAGCTGACGTCCTGGCGCCGGCGGACGCTGCGCTCGCTGCCGCGAGATGTGGTGCGTCCACTCGCCGAGATCGCGCCCCCGCGTGGGATCTCGCCGGACTTCATGACGCCGTCGGGTGGCGCTCGCGGATTTGGCGAAGGCATGGAGATCGCGTTGCGTACGCCGAAGTCCGCGATCTCCGGGCAGGTCGCCGCGATGGCGGGCCAGCGCCGGCTGACCCCGTGGGTCGAAGCCGTGCGTCGCGCCGAGGCGTCGGCGCTGCGAACGCTGGGGCGGGCGGTCGCGATCTACCACGAGGGTGCGATCGCGCCGGTGTGGCCGTCGCTGTCGGCGGTGGTTCAGGCCGACCGGCAGCTGCGCGCTCAGCAGATGGCTGATGGTGGCCTCGAGGCGGTGCTGGCGGGAATTCCCGGGTGCCGCTGGCGGGCACCGGTGCTGGAGATCGAGAACTACACCGACGCCGAGGTGCACCTCGAGGGCCGCGGGCTGCTGCTCCAACCGTCCTACTTCTGCGAGCCGGATACGCCGATGAAGCTGTGCGATCCCGGGCCGGAGCCGATGCTGACCTATCCCACCGCCAAGCCAGCCACCGGGCTCACGTTCTCGAAGGATTCGGTGGGCTCGGCGCAGACCTACGGATCGCCGGAAGGGCCGGTGACCGCTTTGCTGGGACGTACGCGGGCCACGGCGCTTGCCGCGGTGCGCTCCGGGTGCTCGACCAGCGAGCTGGCCCGCCGGTGCGAGATCTCGGTCGGTTCGGCGAGCCAGCAGGCGAGCATCCTGCGAGAGGGCGGACTCATCACCACCAGGCGCGAGGGCGCCTCGGTCCGCCACGAGATCACCAGCCTCGGGGTGCAGGTGCTGAGCGGCGCGCTGGTGTCCTGATACGCCTTTCGGCCCTGGTCAAAAAGGTTTCGTCGAAGCGGTGGTCGATCGGACGCTCGGAGGGTCATTCCTCCACATGTTCATCCTGAAAGGAAAGATCATGATCAAGCGCATCATCGCCGCGGCAGCACTCACACTGGCGGCTACCAGCATCACCTCCGGAGCGATCGCGGCTGAGGGAGGCTCGGACGCGAAGGCCGGCGGCGCGACCGAGCGGGTCAGCGCAGCCGCTGTGTCGCCGACGGTCTCGCCCGCGGCCGAGAAGACGTTCCACCAGTACGGCGGGCTCCAGAACTACAACTGCCCGGCCGACCGCCTGTGCGTCGACGTGTGGGACCCGACGCAGGGCATCTACAAGGTGTTCCAGTTCTACAGGTGCCAGACGCACTCGCTCCGCGGCTTCTACTCGACCTGGAACCCGGAGATCGAGAACGACCAGACCAGCGGCACGGTCACCTACTTCGAGCGCAGCGCGGGGGACCGGTACAAGAGCTCGACCGCCAAGCACGCCGAGCGGGCCATCGACTGGGACCCGATCAACTACATCGACGTCTGCTGACCCGATACGGCCAGACGGCGAAACGGATGGGCGATCTCAGGTTCGAGGTCGCCCATCCTGCGCGATCCGCCACAGCAGCACCGCGACGGCGGCGCGCTGCCGTCCCCGCCCTTTGATGGGCGAGTAGCCGAGCTGACCGCTCAGCCAGCTCAGCCGCTCCTGCAGCGTCGAGTGGTGCACGTGGAGCATCGCGGCCGACTGTCGCAGGCTCGGCTGGTCGAGCACCGCGTGGAGGGTGTCCACGACCCAGGGATGCCCGGCGAGCAGCTCCTCCAGACGGCGTACGTCACCCACCGCCGCCGCCTCGTCGGCGCTGATCCGCTCGGCGATGACGGCAAGTGCCCCGAGGTCGTCGTAGCCGACCACCGCGGGCGCGAGACCGCCGACGTCGGCGGCCAGCCGGAGGGCCGTGGTCGCCTGCTCCAGCGCGGTCGGCAGCCGGAGCGGGTCGGGGGCGAGGGCGGTGCCTGCGCGGATGCCGTCCGGGAGGGTGGGAGTGCCGGGGAGCAGCGCGAGGACCAGGTCGCCGACGGTGCTGATCAGCGTCGCCCGCAGGTTGGCCGAGGTGCTCAGGACGAGGGTGACGGGCCCGGTCAGGCCGAGCCGGGCGACCGCGTCACGCCTGTCCGCGTCTGTCGCATCGGGGTCGCACGCGATCCGGACCAGCCCGCTGGTCGAGGGAGCGGACGAGCCGGTGCTGAGTGCCTGCAGGGCGCGGGCGGCCCGCTCGAGGATGAGCGCGTCGAGCGGGCCCTGGTCCCCGGGACGCTCCAGCCAGAGCCAGGAACCGGGCTGGCCCGGGACGGGCTCGTGGCGCCACTCGCCCGCGTCCTTGCCGGTCAGGGTCCGGCCGTCGGGGGTGAACCGCTTGGCCACGGCCCTCGCGGCGTCGTGGAGGCCGGCGGTGGAACCGGCGAGGGCTGCGGCGGCACGTACGACCGCGGCGGTCGAGGCCCGCTCGTCCACGAGGCGGTCGAAGTGGTCGATGACGCGCAGCGCACTGGCCGTGTCGTCATCGACCACCTCGAGCTTGCCGATCAGATCTCGCACCAGAACCTCCCCGGCCTACTCGAGCGCCCTGCGTACGAACTCGTCGCGGGCGGCGATCGAGGCGCGCGAGACGGCGGCGTGGCCGGCCATCATGTCGAACCCGTGGAAGCCGCCGCCCCACATGTGGAGATCGACGCTGACGCCGGCTTCGGAGAGCCGCCGCGCGTAGGTCAGCGTCTCGTCGCGGAACGTCTCCGCCGAGCCGATGTCGATGTAGGTGCGGGGGAGACCGGTGAGGTCCTCGGCGCGTGCGGGAGCGGCGTACGGGGAGACGTCGGGGCCGCCGCGACGATCGCCGAGCAGCGCGGTCCAGCCGAAGAGGTTGGCACCGCGGTCCCACACGCCCTCGTCGTCGAGCATGCGGCTGCTGTGGGTCTCGAAGCGGTCGTCGAGCATCGGGCAGATGAGGATCTGGTGGGTCAGCTTCGGGAAGGCGCGGTCGCGGGCGAGCAGGGCGGTGCCGGCCGCCAGACCACCACCCGCGCTGGCGCCCGCGATCAGGATCCGCTCGGGGTCGATGCCGAGGTCAGCCGCGTTCTTGGCGGTCCAGACCAGACCGGCGTAGCAGTCCTCCACGGGTGCGGGGTCGGGATGCTCGGGGGCGAGTCGGTATTCCACCGAGACGACCACGGCGTTGCCGTCGGCGACCTGCGGGAGGAAGGGCTCCACGCCGAGGCGGCGGTTGCCGATGATCATGCCGCCGCCGTGGGTGTGGTAGACCGCCGGTCGCGGAGGACCCTCGACGGCGGGGCTCAGGATCAGCAGGGTGATGTCGGGTGCGCCCCCGGGGCCAGGAACCTGACGTTCCTCGACCCGGACCGCGCCGCCGACGGTCAGGTCCGTCGGCTCCATGCCCGGGAAGCCTTCGTCGCTCTGCTGCCGCATCAGCGTCAGGTTCTCCGCGGTGAAGGCCGGGAGGTGCTGGCGGACCATCTCGAGCACCGGGGTCAGCTCGGCGTCGAACGGCGGTCGGGTGGGGGTGTCGGGGAAGATCTGGTCGCTGGTCATCGGGGTCACTCCTTCGTGAGCTGGGGGTTGACCCAGCCTCCCCTGGTGCCGGTGGCCACGGTACCCGGCCTGTGGCGGGAATCACATCGGCACCTCCCGCCATCCGGCGGGCCGGGCGGTGCCGGAAACCGATGTGCGGTCGAGGGGTACGCCGGGGGAGAATGGGTGACCTCATGTCCTCCGACCAGCCTGCCGCCGTCTCCGTGGCGATCACCTATCCCGCCGAGCTTCCGGTCACCCAGCGCCGCGAGGACATCGCGGCGGCCATCCGTGACCACCAGGTCGTGATCGTCGCCGGTGAGACCGGATCGGGGAAGACGACCCAGCTGCCCAAGATCTGCCTGGAGCTCGGGCGCGGCTCTGCCGGGCTGATCGGCCACACCCAGCCCCGCCGGATCGCGGCGCGGTCGGTGGCGGAGCGGATCGCCTCCGAGCTCGGCACCGAGCTGGGCGACCTGGTCGGCTACCAGGTGCGGTTCATGGACAAGTCGTCCAAGGCGTCGCGGATCAAGCTGATGACCGACGGCATCCTGCTCGCCGAGCTGCAGCGCGACCGCGACCTGCGGAAGTACGACACGATCATCATCGACGAGGCCCACGAGCGGTCGCTGAACATCGACTTCCTGCTGGGCTACCTGCGCCGGCTGCTGCCGCGACGCCCGGACCTGAAGCTGATCATCACCTCGGCGACGATCGACCCGGAGCGGTTCGCGGCCCACTTCTCGGATGTGCGCACGGGGGAACCCGCGCCGATCATCGAAGTCTCCGGTCGCACCTACCCGGTCGAGGTCCGCTATCGGCCGCTGATGGAGCTCTCCGAGGAGACTGGGCCCGAAAAAGATGGAGAGGGCGAGGTCGTCGTCCGCGACCAGACCGAGGCCATCGTCGACGCGGTCAAGGAGCTCTCGGCCGAGGGGCCGGGCGACGTCCTCGTCTTCCTGCCGGGTGAGCGAGAGATCCGCGACGCCGCCGATGCCCTGGGCGATGCGCTGGGGCTGAACCGGGGGCGGTCCGGGACGGGGCTCGTGGAGATCGTTCCCCTCTTCTCCCGGCTCTCCGCCGCCGACCAGCACCGCGTGTTCTCGCCCCACACCGGCCGCCGGATCGTGCTCGCGACCAACGTCGCCGAGACCTCGCTGACGGTCCCTGGGATCAAGTACGTCGTCGACACCGGTGTCGCGCGCATCTCTCGTTACTCCGCCCGCACCAAGGTGCAGCGGCTGCCCATCGAGCCGATCTCGCAGGCCTCGGCCAACCAGCGGTCGGGACGTACGGGGCGGGTCCAGGCGGGCATCGCGATCCGGCTCTACTCCGAGGAGGACTTCGAGGGACGGCCGGAGTTCACCGACCCCGAGATCCTGCGTACGAACCTGGCTTCGGTCATTCTCCAGATGGCGTCGTTGGGGCTGGGGGACATCGCCCGCTTCCCGTTCGTGGAGGCGCCGGACCGGCGCAACATCACCGCCGGCGTACAGCTTCTCGAGGAGCTCGGCGCGATGCGGGCGCAGCGGCTGACCAAGCTGGGCCGGCGGCTGGCCCGGCTGCCGATCGACCCGCGGCTGGCGCGGATGGTGCTCGAGGCCGAGCGGCTCGGGTGCGTACGCGACGTCATCGTCGTCGCCGCCGCGCTCTCGCTCCAGGATCCGCGCGAGCGGCCGGGGCAGGACCACCCCAAGGAGCAGGCGCAGGCCGACCAGCTGCACGCCCGGTTCAAGGACGAGACCTCCGACTTCCTCACCTGGCTCAACCTGTGGCGCTATCTGAAGCAGCAGCAGCACGAGCTCTCCTCCAGCGCGTTCCGGCGGCTGTGCAAGCGGGAGTTCCTGCACTACGTACGCGTCCGGGAATGGCAGGACCTGGAGTCGCAGCTGCGTCAGGTGTGCCGGGAGATGAAGATCGACCTCGGCAAGGGACACCGCGACGTCGTCGAGGCCGGCGCCGAGGACAGCGCCGAGGACAGCGACGGCAAGGCGGTCTACGACGCCGACGGCATCCACCAGGCGCTGCTCTCCGGGCTGCTCTCGCACATCGGGGCGCTTGAGGAGCGGGACTCCAAGGCCGACGCCGCCCGGGCTCGTGAGCGGCGGCGGCCAGGCCCGCGGGAGTACGAGGGCGCTCGCGGGGCGAAGTTCGCGATCTTCCCCGGCTCGGTGCTGCACCGGAAGAACCCGCAGTTCGTGATGTCCGCGGAACTCGTCGAGACCTCCCGGCTCTGGGCCCGGCAGAACGCCTCGATCAAGCCCGAGTGGGCCGAGAGCCTTGGTCGTGACCTGGTCAAACGCACCTACTCCGAGCCGCACTGGTCCCAGAAGCGCGCCTCGGTGATGGCGCGGGAGAAGGTGACCCTCTACGGCGTGCCGCTGGTCGCCGATCGTCCCGTCGCCTTCGGCAAGATCGATCCCGAGCTCTCCCGCGAGCTCTTCATCCGGCATGCGCTGGTCTACGGGGAGTGGCGTACGAATCACCGCTTCCTCCGCGACAACGCGAAGCTCGTCGAGGAGGCCGAGGAGCTCGAGCACCGCGCGCGGCGCCGCGACATCGTGGTCGACGAGCACGCGCTCTTCGACTTCTATGACCGCCGGCTGCCGGCCTCCATCGTCTCCGGTGCCCACTTCGACCAGTGGTGGAAGCAGGCCCGGCGGGAGACGCCGGACCTGCTCACCTTCGAGCTGTCGATGCTCACCAACGATGCCGCCGGCGAGGTGACCGAGAGCGACTTCCCCGCCTCCTGGGACGCAGGCCCCCTGACCTTCGACCTGAGCTACCACTTCGAGCCGGGCGCGACCGATGACGGGCTGACGATCGACGTACCCGTCGCCACCCTCAACCGCGTCGGCGCCGACGACTTCTCCTGGCTGGTGCCGGGGCTGCGCGAGGAGCTGGTGACCGCGCTGATCCGGTCGCTTCCCAAGCCGCTGCGGGTCAGCTTCGTGCCGGCGCCCGACAAGGCGCGCGCGTTCCTGAAGGAGACGCCGCCGGGGGAGGAGCCGCTGCTGATCGCCCTGGAGCGCTGGGCGCGCTCGACCGCGGGCGTGCACATCCCCCGCGAGGCCTGGGACTGGGCCAAGGTGCCCGAGCATCTGCGCCCGACGTACCGGGTCGTCGGCGAGGACGGTCGCGAGACGGCCCGCGGCAAGGACCTGGACGCGCTCAAGGCCCCGCTGGAGGGCGAGTTCGAGGCCGCGATCGCCGAGGTCGCCGCCTCGGCCGGCCACACCCGCACCGGCGAGACCTCCTGGGTCTTCGGGTCGATCGAGGCCACGGTGACGGAGAAGCGCGCGGGGCACGAGGTCACCGTCTTCCCGTGCCTCTCCGACGAGGGCGCGACGGTCGGTCTCGTCGTCGCCGGGTCGGCCGAGGAGGCCGAGGCACGCCATCGTCTCGGCGTCGTCCGGCTGCTGCTCCTGGCGCTGCCCGACGTCGGAAAGCAGGTCGTCGACGGGCTCTCCACGATGGAGAAGCTCGCGCTGGCCGGGTCGCCCTACCCCAGCGCCGCCGAGCTCGTCGAGGACTGCCGCGCCGCCGTCGTCCGCCAGCTGGTCGATGCCCGCCCGCTGCCGCGGACTCAGGAGGCGTACGCCGCCGTGCTGGCCGCCGCCGGCACGCCGGCCGACCTGGTCGCGGCCGTCCGGGCGGTCCTGGCCGACGTGATGCGGGCGCTCGAGGCCTATCGCGAGACCGACAAGGCGCTCTCCGGGCGGGCCGACATGTTCCAGCTCCCCGCGTTGACCGACATGAAGGACCAGCTCGCCCGGCTGGTGCACCGTGGGTTCGTCGCGGAGGCGGGCACCCAGCAGATCCGGCGGTATCCGACCTATCTGAAGGCCATCGTCGAACGCCGCCGCAAGCTCGACGCCGACCTGCGTGCCGACCGTACGACCCACGACCGCATCGCCTCGCTCCAGGACGCCTACCTGCACCAGGTCGAGGCCCTGGCCGAGGGCCGGCCGCCCGGGCCGCGGCTGCGGCAGGTGCGGTGGATGCTCGAGGAATACCGGGTCCAGCTCTGGGCCCAGCATCTCGGCACCGCCGAGAAGGTCTCCGACGCTCGGATCCGCAAGCTGCTCGGGTAGCGCGTGCGGCGTGTAACACGTCGTTCGTAGGACTGTCCGGTCGTTCCGATAGGGCGAGTAGTCCTACGAACGACGTGTTACATGCGTGCAGCGGCCGCTACGCTCGATCCGATGTCCAGAGAGTTTCATTCGCCGATGCGTCCCGGGGACGGCTTCTTCGACTCCCTCCTCGGGGGCGACGACCCTGCCCTGGTGCAGGAGGCGGCCGACGCGGCGGCGACGGCGCTCGTCCGTGGGGCGCGGGACAGCGACGACCCCGCGGTCGCCGAGCGGATCCTCCATCTGGCCGAGTCGGAGGGCATCGAGACGATCGCGGAGGTCTGGTCGAACTCGCCGGCGGAGTCGCTGGCCGGCTGCCTGTGGCGGCTCTTCCTGCTCCGCAGCTGGGTCTACGCCGACCCGGTCGGTGCCGCGCGCGAGTTCGACGCCGGCCGGGCGAAGGCCCAGGTCGCGCAGGTCGTGGCCGGTGTCGCGGAGCCTCCGGGCCCGGAGGAGCTCAAGGCGATGGTCGACGAGGTGCTGCGCGGCATCGCCGGCAGCGACTTCGCCGTGGTGCTTCTCCGCGCCGCCGCCTTCGCCCGGGTCATCGCCGCCGGGCGGGCCGCGCTGGACCCGGATGCGGCCGCCAAGGACGTACGCAACATGCTGCAGCTCTCCGAACAGCTCGAGGCCGCGGGACATGCCGAGCTGGAGCAGCGGCTGACCTGAGGTCGCCCCGCCGGTGCGGTAGCCTCCTGCTCGCTTTGATGTGGCCGAGGTTGGCCGCACCGTTACACTGGTGCCCGAACACGTCGGGCTGCGGCAGCCCCGGGTCCCAACTTCAGCCGCTTCGAGCGGCCTTGCGCCGTGAGGCGCTCCCGGTCCGGCGTGTTCTTTACTTTTCTCTGGAGCTGAGATGACTGACCAGCAGCGCGCGAGCGCCATCTCCTACGACCCCGAGATCGGCGACGGCAACGCCGATCCGGGCGAGGTCGTCTGGGGGTGGGTGCCCTACGAGGACGACGAGACCCAGGGCAAGGACCGACCGGTTCTCGTGATCGGTCAGAAGGCCGGCGTGCTCCTCTGCCTGATGCTGACCAGCAAGGACCACGATCGTGACGAGGCCCAGGAGGCCCGCTACGGTCGTCACTGGATGGATGTCGGCACCGGCGGTTGGGACCGCCAGGGCCGGCCCTCGGAGGTTCGTCTGGATCGGTTGATCCGGATGGACCCCGCCGACGTACGCCGTGAGGGCGATGCGCTGGCCAAGGAGATCTTCGATGATGTGATCAAGGCCGCACGCGATCACCTCGCCTGAGGCGGTTCTGGAGGCTCCTTCTCAGGAAGTGTCCAGGTACGTATCGTAAAGTGAATCGCTGGTAAACCGGGTCTGTGGTTCCATCACAGACCCGGTCCTGGTGTTGAGATGGAGGAAATGGTGCGGCGCACGCGGCTGGCAACGGCGCTTCTGGTGGCGGTTCTCTCGGCGTCCCTCGCCGCCTGCGGCGGTGAGCCGGCCTCGAAGCCCTCGCCGAGCGCCGCGACGAAGGCGCCGACCAAGGTGAAGCTCGTCTTCGGGGTCTCTGGCCACAAGGCGCTGGTCGACACCTACAAGCAGCTGGCCGCCGAATACACCCAAGAGGTCCCGAACGTCACCGTCGAGGTGAAGTCCTGGCCGACCGCCGACCAGCTCACCGCGGCGGTCAGCAGCGGCGAGAAGGTCGACGTGGTGCTCACCCCGCGCGCCGACGTCGCCATGTTCGCCGAGGACAAGCGGATCCAGCCTGTCGACACCCTGCTCGAGGCCCGCAACGTCGACTTCGGTGACAAGTACTCCCGCGAGGCGATGGAGGACTTCTCCGTCGAACGCCGCCTCGAGTGCATGCCCTACTCGGTCTCACCGCAGGTCGTCTACGTCAACACCGGACTGATCGACTTCGACGCCATGAAGGAGGAGGGCCTCCCGACCCCCAGCGTCCGAGCTGACGGCTCCCTGCGTGGCTGGACCCTCGAGCAGTTCAGCTCGGCGATGACCTACGCCACCGAGCACCACAAGGGTGTCCGGGGCACCTACGTGGAGCAGAACCTCTCCGCGCTGATGCCCTGGCTCGCCGGTGCCGGCGCGACCCTCTTCGACGACCCGCTGGTTCCGACGTCCACCGCGCTGGAGGACTCGGCCGGGGCCTACGAGGACCTGGTCGAGGCATTGACCCAGCCCAACGTGCTGGCCACCGCCAAGGAGCTCAACGGGCGCACCCCGTTCCAGGCCTTCAAGCAGGGTCGCCTGGTGGCGCTGGTCGGTGACCGTTCGCTGGTCTCGGACCTTCGGGCGACCGACGCGACGGAGTGGGACGTGATGCCGATGCCGGGTGGCAACGGCACCACCGGCGACTACGCCGGACTGTGCATGGGCTCGGAGACCGCCGATCCCGACGCCACCGCCGACTTCCTCACCTACCTCATCTCGACCGAGTCGGTCGTGAAGATGGTCCGCACCGGTCACTTCGTGCCGGTCAACTCCGAGGTCGGCTACGCCCCGGTCTTCACCCAGCCCGAGCGCAACCCCAAGAACGCCCGGATCTTCACCGACACCGTGCGCGACATGCAGGTCCTCCCCGAGGCCACCCAGCTCGCCCAGCTCCAGAAGGTCGCCGCCGTCGCCGTCCGAGGCTCCTTCGCGGTCGCCGAGCCCGACCAGGTCGAGGGCTACGCGGTCCAGATCGACGAGCTCTCCAAGACCGTCTTCCCCCAGCCCACGCCGCCGGCCTCCCCGTCCCCCTCCATCTCACCCAGCTCCTAGCTGCCGAGGCGTCACGTACGTCGGTCGAGAGGTCGGTCAGGCCGGCCGAGGCGTCACATCGATGGTCGAGAGGTCGGCTAGGTCGGCCGAGGCGTCACATCGATGCCAAGTCGGCCGACGTACGTGACGTCTCGGCCGTCGCGCCTGACGCTTCGGCCGTCGCGCCTGACGCTTCGGCCGTCGACCTGACGCTTCGGCCGTCGCGCCTGACGCTTCGGCCGACGTACGTGACGCCTCTGCCGACGCGCCTGACCTCTCGCCAGGACCGGGCGTCAGGGCTCGATGTCGGCGTGGAGGACGGCGTCGGTGAGGAGCGGGGCGGTGAGGGCGATCTGCCAGCCGCGGGCGCCGAAGCCGGAGAGGATCTCGATGATGCCGTCCAGCAGGGCGCCGGGGTCGCGGGTCTTCGGGGGCGTCCACATGGCACGGCGCAGGAAGTCTGGAGTGAGCAGGTTCTCGGCGGGGAGGTTGCGGGCCTCGGCGAGGGCGTTGACGGACTCACGCGCCAGCGTGAGGCGACGGGCGGCCGTGGGGTCCTTGTCGGCCCACGCACGCGGCGGGGGAGGCCCGTCGGAGCGCGGCGACCGCACCGGGAGCTCGTCCTCCTCCATCGTGATCGCGTGGTTGAGCGCCTTCACCCAGGAGGTCGCGTAGCGCTCGGCGCCACGGCCGTGGAAGCCCTTCAGCCCGAGCAGCGCGGCCTTGTCCTGCGGGAGGTCCTGCGCGGCGGCGACGATCGCGGCGTCGGGAATGATCCGGCTCGGGGTGACGTCGCGCTGCTGCGCGATCCGGTCGCGCTCGGTCCACAGCTCACGCACCGCGGCCAGGCCGCGGCGGCCGCGGACGCGGTGCATGCCGGAGGTGCGTCGCCAGGCATCGGTACGCACCGGCGCCTCGAACCCGCGCAGCCAGTCGAACTCCTGCCGTGCCCACGCGTCCTTCCCGACAGCGACGAGCTCGTCAGCCAGCGCGTCGCGCAGCTCGACGAGCACCTCGACGTCGAGAGCGGCGTACTCCAGCCAGGCATCCGGCAGCGGCCGGGTCGACCAGTCGGCCGCGGAGTGTTCCTTCAGCATGGTGAAGCCCAGCACCGTCTCGACCAGGGTGCCGAGACCGACGCGTGGATAGCCCAGCAGCCGACCGGCGAGCTCGGTGTCGAACAGGACGGAGGGGTGCAGGCCGAGGTCGCTGAGACAGGGGAGGTCCTGGGTGGCGGCGTGCAGGATCCACTCGGTGCCCTCGAGCGCGTCGACCAGCGGCTGCATCGTGGTCAGCTCGATCGGGTCGATCAGCCAGATCCCGGAGCCTTCGCGGCGCAACTGGATCAGGTAGGCGCGGTTGGAGTAGCGGTAGCCCGAGGCGCGCTCGGCATCGATCCCGACCGGCCCGGTCCCGGCGGCGATGGCCGCAGCGGCCTTGACCAGGCCCTCGTCGGTGTCGGTGACCGGAGGCAGCCCGTCGCGCAGGGTCAGCAGCGGCGCCGGAGCAGCATCTTCTGGTGTGTCCGGCCCCGTCTCGGCCTCGGTCCTGTCTTCGATCACGCGCCTCGCTGCCCTCGCCGGCTCGGCATGACGGTAACGCCCTCCGGCACCGGAGGAAGTCCCGCGGCCGTGCAGAGCAGCTCGCCCCACGCCTCGGTGTGTGGTCGGAGATCCAGATCGCCCGAGGCCGTCCCGACCGGCGTCCAGGAGGCGCGGATCTCGATCTGGGCGGTGCCGTCCTCGTCGGCCATCCCGCCGTAGGACTCGGTGGCCACGCGGGTCACGGTGCCGGCCGCGGCGACGTGCTCGGCGCCGTGGCCGGACAGCGCGTCGAGGAGCCAGGACCAGCCGACCTCGCCCAGCAGCGGGTCGCTGATGTGCTCGACGTCGATATCGGCCCGCGTGTAGGCCACCAGGCGGAACGTTCCGGGCAGTCCGTGCACCGTGCCCCAGGCGTCGTTGCCGTCGGGGTCGTGCAGCAGGATCAGCCGTCCGGTCGCCACGTCGACGTCGCCGACGGTCACATCTGCCGACAGCGCCGCGGCGTGCGGAGCGATCCGCTGCGGCGCCGGCATCTCCTCTGCCAGCACCTCGGGCCGGAAGGTCGCGGCGCGCATTCCTTCCGCGGCGGACCGGAACACGGCAGGACCGGTCTCCGGTCCCGCGGCGGGACGCGACTCTCCACGGACGACCATGTGAACAGGGTATGTCTTCTGCGCGATTCGCGATGTGCGTACACGCCGCACCGGATGGGACCATTGCCAGGTGGCCCTCGCATCCTCCCCGTTCCTGCAGGCACTCGCCGGAGAAAAGCCGAGCCGTACGCCGGTGTGGTTCATGCGCCAGGCCGGCCGCTCGCTGCCCGAATACCTGAAGGTCCGCGAGGGCATCGGCATGCTCGAGTCCTGCCAGAATGCCGAGCTGATCACCGAGATCACCCTCCAGCCCGTACGCCGCTACGGGGTCGACGCGGCCATCTTCTTCTCAGACATCGTGCTGCCCCTGAAGGCGGTCGGGGTCGACCTCGACATCAAGCCCGGTGTCGGCCCGGTGATCGCGAACCCGGTCCGCACCCTGGCCGACGTGGAGGCGATCCCGGACCTGACCCCGGAGCACGTCCCCTACATCACCGAGGCCGTCCAGAACCTGGTCGGCGAGCTCGCCGGCGTCAACGGCGGCACCCCGCTGATCGGATTCGCCGGCGCCCCGTTCACCGTGGCCTCGTACCTGGTCGAGGGTGGCCCCTCGAAGGAGTACGCCAAGACCAAGGCGCTCATGTTCGGTGCCCCCGACGTGTGGGACGCCCTGATGCGCAAGATCGCCGGGATCTCCGGCGCGTTCCTGGAGGTCCAGGTCCGCGCGGGTGCCTCAGCGGTGCAGCTCTTCGACTCCTGGGCCGGCGCGTGCACGCCCGCCGACTACGAGCGCCACGTGCTGCCCTACTCCACCCAGGTGATGACCCGGATCGGCGAGCTCGGTGTCCCGCGGATCCACTTCGGCGTCAACTCCGCCATGCTCCTTCCGCTGATGGGCAGCGCCGGTGCCGAGATCGTCGGTGTCGACTGGCGCACCCCGCTGGACTGGGCGATCACCCAGCTCGGGGACGAGTTCGGAGTCCAGGGCAACCTCGACCCCGCCCTCGTCTTCGCACCCACCGAGGTGATGCTCGAGCAGGCCGGGAAGATCCTCGAGACCGGTCGGCGCGCCACGAGCCACATCTTCAACCTCGGCCACGGCGTCATCCCGAGCACCGACCCCGACCAGCTCGCCCGGCTCACCGAGTTCGTGCAGAGCTACGAGCCGGCCGAGGGCTGAGAGCGGGCAGCCGTCTCGGCGAGCAGGTCGAGGAGGCTGCGAGCTCCCGAGGTCGTACGCGCGTTGTGCCGTCGCACCGCGGCCATCGTCACCCGGGAGCGGTCACCGGCGAGGGGACGTACGGTGATGTGCCCGGCGGTCTCGCGTGGGTCGCCGACGACGCTGTAGTCGGGCAGCAGGGTCAGTCCGAGGCCCTCGCCGACCATCATCTTGCCCATCTCGGCGCCGTCGGTGGCGTGCCAGTGGTGGGGGAGGTTGCGACCGAAGACGCGGTGGGCGAAGCGATACATCAGGTAGCCCGAGCGCATGCCGACGAACGGCTCCTCGCGGAGCTCCTCGACGGTGATCTCGTCGCGAGACGCGAGCGGGTGGTCCGCGGGCAGCACCACGATCGGCTGTCCGTGGAGAAGCACGGTGCCTTCGACCGTCGGTGGCAGGTCGTCGCCGTCGAGCAGGTTGACCAGACCGACGTCGATCGTGCCCTCGACCAGGGCGAGGTAGATGTCCTCCTGGACCATGGTGCGGACCTCGACGCTCGTGCGCGGATGCTCGTCGGCGAACCTCCGCAACGTCGGTAGCAGCACCGTCGAGGTGCCGGCGTGGACGGTGCCGACCCGCACCGAGCTGACCCCGGCGTGCTGGTCGCCGGCGGCCAGGCGGAGGCGGTCGACGGCCTCCAGGACGTCCGACATGGAGTGCAGCAGCTCCTGGCCCTCGCGGCTGATCCGGGCGCCGGCGCGGCGCCGGTCGAGCAGGGTCACTCCGAGCTCGCGCTCGAGCTTGGTGATCGCCTCGCTCAGGGCGGGCTGGGAGATGTGGAGCTGCTCGCTCGCGCGGCGCAGCGAGCCGTACTGGGTCACGGCCGCGATGTACTCCAGCTGCTCGATCCTCACGCTGTCCTCTCGTCGGTCGGTGATAGGTGGTCGGTGATCGGTCATCCCGAGCGGGTGATCGGTGATCGCTGGCGTACAGCCTGCCTCACGCGTTCCATTCTCAAGTAATTTGGTCGATTAATGACAGAAACATCCACGACGCAAGACTGAGAGGGCGCGATGACAACCGAAGCTGTACGCAACGCCGCGGAGTTCGGCGCGGCACCCACGACCCCGGAGGGCTGGGTGGACCGTGCCCGCGAGGTGGCCACCAGGCTCTCCGTGGACGCGGTCGCCCGCGACCGGGCCAACCAGGTCCCGACGTACGAGGTGAACCTGCTCAAGGAGAGTGGCCTGGTCACTCTGCTCGGCCCCGCCGAGCACGGCGGCGCCGGCCAGGACTGGACGACCGCGCTGCGCGTGATCCGCGCGGTGGCTGCCGGCGACGGCTCGATCGGGCAGCTGCTCGGCTACCACTACCTGTGGGCGTGGGCGGCGCGGCTGGTCGGCACCCCGGAGCAGATCGCCGCCGTCGAGCAGCTCTACACCGAGAACAACTTCTTCTTCGGTGGCGCGGTCAACCCGCGCGACGACGACCTGGTGATCAGGGTCGAGGGCGACGAGCTCGTCTTCACCGGTCGCAAGTCGTTCTCGACCGGCGGAAGGATCTCCGACCTGACGGTGCTCGAGGGGGTCATCGAAGGCACGGAGAAGCACGTGTTCGCGATCGTCCCGACCCAGCAGGACGCCATCGTCTTCGCCGGCGACTGGGACAACCTCGGCCAGCGGCTCACCGAGTCCGGCGCCGTCGAGATCAACGGCGTGCGGGTCCCTTGGGAGTCGGCGGCTGGCTACGTGAAGCAGGACGACGGGACGTACGAGTTCGTCCCGAGGGTCTACAACACGCTCAACGTGCCGATCATCCAGCTGGTCTTCACCAGCTTCTACCTCGGGATCGCGGAGGGCGCGCTGGCGACCGCCGCGACCTACACCCGCGACACGACCCGCGCCTGGCCCTACGCCGGTGACGTCAAGGAGACGGGGAGCGAGGAGTTCTACATCCAGGAGACGTACGGCGACCTGACCGCGAGGCTGTGGGCGGCGCAGGCGCTGGCCGAGCGGGCGGCAGGCCTGATCGAGGCGATCAACGGCCATGCCGACGAGGTCACCGAGCAGGAGCGCGGCGAGGCGGCGGTGGTGATCGCCGCGGCGAAGCAGGTCGCGATCGACGTCGGTCTCGAGATCGGCACCAAGGTCTACGACCTCACCGGCGCCCGGGCGACGTCGAACAAGGTCGGCCTGGACATCTTCTGGCGCAACATCCGCACCCACTCGCTCCACGACCCGGTCGCGCACAAGCGGGCCGAGGTGGGGCGCTATGCGCTGCTCGGGGAGATCCCCGCGCCCACCTGGTACACGTGAGCCGCCCTTCGGTGATCAGTAGGGCCTCTCGCTCTGGTGTCGCCTGATAGGCGGCACCTATCACGGGATCGGGTCTTCCGGTGGTCCACATCGGGAGATCCGGTCCCGTCGCGTGTTTAATCAGATAAGTTTAGTAGACATTCGCGATCCAAGGAGACCAGCATGACTTCACCGGCAACCGAGCCCCTGAAGTTCGCCTACTGGGTGCCCAACGTCAGCGGCGGCCTGGTGGTGAGCAAGATCGAGCAGCGCACCGACTGGAGCTACGACTACAACAAGAAGCTCGCGCAGCTGGCCGAGAACAACGGCTTCGAGTACGCCCTGTCCCAGGTGCGCTACATGGCCTCCTACGGCGCGGCCTACCAGCACGAGTCCACCTCGTTCTCTCTCGCGCTGCTGCTGGCCACCGAGCGGCTGAAGGTGATCGCCGCCGTCCACCCGGGGCTGTGGCAGCCCGGCGTACTGGCCAAGTTCCTGGCGACCGCCGATCACATCTCTGGCGGCCGTGCGGCCGTCAACGTCGTCTCCGGCTGGTTCAAGAACGAGTTCACCCAGCTCGGCGAGCCCTGGCTCGAGCACGGCGAGCGCTACCGCCGCTCGGAGGAGTTCATCCGCTACCTGCGCGAGATCTGGACGAGCGACGCGGCCGAGCTCAACGGCGACTTCTACCGGCTGCACGACTTCGACCTGAAGCCGAAGCCGCTGGCCAGCGAGGGCCGCCCGCACCCGGAGATCTTCCAGGGCGGCAACTCCTCCGACGCCAAGGCGATGGCCGGCCGTGTCTCGGACTGGTACTTCGCCAACGGCAACACCCCCGAGGGCCTCGCCGCGCAGATCGCCGACGTCAACGCGGTCGCCGAGCCGCTCGGGCGTCGGGTCAGGTTCGGGATCAACGGCTTCATCGTCGCCCGCGACACCGAGAAGGAGGCGCGCGACACCCTCAGGGAGATCATCGACAAGGCCGACCGGGAGGCCGTCGAGGGCTTCGGTTCCGCGGTCAAGCAGGCCGGGCAGTCCACGGGCGACAAGACCGGGATGTGGCAGGACTCCAGCTTCGAGGACCTGGTGCAGTACAACGACGGCTTCCGGACCGGGCTGATCGGCACGCCTGAGCAGGTCGCGCACCGGATCGTGGAGCTCAAGAGGGCCGGTGCCGACCTGATCCTCGGCGGCTTCCTGCACTACCTCGAGGACGTCGAGTACTTCGGCCGACGCGTCCTCCCGATCGTGCGCGAGCTCGAGGCCCAGCAGCTGGAGCCCGTGGCTTGAGTACGACGGAGATCGCCCGACTCGATGCCGAGACCGCGCCGCTCGTGGCGCGGCGGCTGGCCGAAGAGCTCGCGCTCGGCGACGGCGGACGCGACCGGGTCAGGGCCCTGCCCTACGACCAGGTCAAGGCGTACGCCGCCGCCGGGCTCGGTGCGCTCACCGTCCCGCTCGAGTTCGGCGGTCCGGCGCTCCCGGCCACGGCCGTGGCGGAGGTGTTTCGGCTGGTCTCGTGGGGTGATCCCAACGTCGGCCAGGTCCCGCACAGCCACTTCGTCTTCCTCAACCAGCTCCGGTTGAACGGCACCCGCGAGCAGCAGCAGCGGATCTACAGCGAGGTGCGGGCCGGGGCCCTGGTCGCCAACGCGCAGTCGGAGTTCGGGACCAAGCACGTGCGGGACATCCGCACGACCCTCACCCCTGCCCGGGAGGAGGGGGAGTGGCTGCTGAACGGCGAGAAGTTCTACTGCACCGGCTCCCTCTTCGCCGACTACCTCGCTGTGCTCGCGCGGCGTGACGTAGACGGGCCGCTGCAGGTGGCGTGGGTCCGCACGGAGACTCCCGGCGTCGAGATCATCGACGACTGGGACGCCGTCGGGCAGCGTACGACTGGTTCTGGAACAGTTCGCTTCACAAACGTTCCGGTAGCGGACGATTGGGTGACGCCGTTCGCGGTCACCTTCGAGGTGCCGACGACTTACGGCGCCTTCGCCCAGCTGCTGCACGCGGCCATCGACGCCGGGATCGCCCGGCGTGCCCTGGACGAGGCCTCCGAGTTCGTCCGCACGAAGTCCCGCCCCTACGCGGACGCCGTCGCGTTCGCGGGGGTCGAGACGGCCGCGCAGGATCCGTTGGTCGTCCACGCCTTCGGCGAGATGGAGCTGGCCGTACGCAGCGCCGAAGCGCTCCTCGCCGAGGCGGGTCGCCGCGTCGACGAGGCCGACGCGGACCTCACCGCCGAGTCGGCCGCGGAGGCGAGCCTGGCGGTGGCGGCCGCCCGCGCGTCGACCGCGAAGGTGTCGGTCGACGTCACCAGCCGACTGCTCGAGGTCTCTGGCGCCCGGGCGGCTCTGACGTCCACCAACCTCGACCGCCACTGGCGCAACGCACGCACCCACACCCTCCACGACCCGGCGGCCTGGAAGGTCCAGCACCTCGGGCGCTGGGCAGTCGACCGGACCCCGCCGCCTCGGCACGGGCAGATCTGACATCCCCACATCCCCCACACATCCCACCTGAAAGGCAGCGATGAGCACTCTGAAGTTCCACTGGTTCCTCCCGACCAACGGCGGCGACGGCCGTCACGTGATCGGCGGCGGCCACGGCGTCAGCGCGCTGGCGGCGGGCCGTCCGGCGACGGTGCCCTATCTCGGCCAGATCGCGCGCAGCGCCGAGCAGCTCGGGTTCGAGGCGGCGCTGACGCCGACCGGCGCGTGGTGCGAGGACGCCTGGGTGACGACCGCGATGCTCAGCTCGCTCTCGGAGCGGCTGAAGTTCCTGGTCGCCTTCCGGCCCGACTCGGTCTCGCCTTACCTCGCCGCACAGATGGCCGGCACCTTCCAGAACCTGTCCGGGCAGCGGCTGCTCCTCAACGTCGTCACCGGCGGTGAGGACCACGAGCAGCGGATGTACGGCGACTTCCTGGCCAAGGACGAGCGGTACGAGCGGTGCGGAGAGTTCCTGCACATCGTCCGCCGGCTCTGGGCGGGGGAGACGGTGACCTTCTCCGGGAAGCACCTCTCGGTCGAGAACGCGCGCCTGGAGCAGCGGCCCACGCCGGTCCCGGACGTCTACTTCGGCGGCTCCTCACCTGCCGCGCTGGAGGTCGCCGCTGAGCATGCCGACGTCTACCTGACCTGGGGCGAGCCGCCGGCTGCGGTGGCGGAGAAGATCGCACGAGTGAAGAAGCTGGCCGCCGACCGCGGGCGCGAGCTCCGCTTCGGGATCCGCCTGCACTCGATCGCCCGCGAGACGTCGTCGGCCGCATGGGCCGAGGCGGACCGGCTGCTGGAGAACATCTCCGACGAGGACATTGCGCGCGTCCAGGCAGGGCTCTCCCGCAGCGTCTCGGAGGGCCAGCGGCGGATGCTGGAGCTCAACCAGGGCTCGCGCGACGGGCTCGAGATCCACCCCAACCTGTGGGCGGGCGTCGGGCTGGTCCGCGGTGGTGCCGGGACGGCACTGGTCGGCTCCTACACCGAGATCGCGGATCTGGTCGAGGCCTATCACGCGGTGGGGATCACCGAGTTCGTGCTCTCGGGCTACCCGCACCTGGAGGAGTCCTACTGGTTCGGCGAGGGGGTCCTGCCCGAGCTCGCCCGCCGGGGTCTGTGGTCCCACCCGGCCCCGGTCGCCGGCCGCGGGGCCGCGGTCCCGTTCGGGGCTCCTCGATGAGCCAGGTGGCCGGTCTTGCTGCGGCCGATCCGGTCGCCGAGGAGGTCGCCGGAGCGGCACCCGTCGGGCGGAAGGTCTCGGCACGCCGGAGCGTGCTCGCGCCGCGTACGCTCAAGGTCCTGCGTTCGCTCAGCCCGGTGTTCGTGCTGGCGGTATGGCAGCTGCTCTCCTCGCTCGGGATCCTCGACGAACGCACCCTGGCTTCGCCGGTGCAGCTGGCCGGCACCGCCTGGGAGCTGATCGGCAGCGGGCAGCTGCAGGAGGCGATCGCAGTATCCGCGCGCCGCGCCGCTCTCGGCTTCGTGCTCGGGGCGCTGATCGCGTTCGTGCTCGGTGGGATCGTCGGCCTGAGCGCTCTGGGTGATGCCCTGGTCGACCCGTTGGTCCAGATGCTGCGGACACTGCCGCTGTTCGGACTGGTGCCGCTGTTCATCATCTGGTTCGGGATCAAGGAGGAGCCCAAGATCTACCTGGTCGCGCTCTTCGTGATCGTGCCGCTCTACCTCAACCTGGTCGCGGCGCTGCGCGGGGTCGACCCGGACCTCGCCGAGGTGGCCGGCGCGCTGCGGCTCACCTGGTCCGAGCGCCTGCGCCACCTGTACCTGCCGGCGGTCACGCCCGGCCTGCTGGTCGGGCTGCGTCAGGCACTCGGCATGGCCTGGATCGCGTTGATCGTGGCCGAGCAGGTCAATGCCGGCGCCGGTCTCGGCTTCCTGATCAACAACGCGCGCGACTTCTTGCAGACCGACGTGATCGTGGTCGGCCTGCTCTGCTACGCCGTGCTCGGTCTGCTCACCGACTGGGCCGTACGACTGCTCGAGCGCCGCGCGCTGCGCTGGCGTGACGAAGGGAGAGGCGCATGAGCGCCGTCGCCTCGCTGGCGGGAGTTCACCGTGCCTTCGGCGAGCACGAGGTGCTCGCCGGGATCGATCTGGAGATCCGCTCCGGGGAGTTCGTGGCCCTGCTGGGCCGCTCCGGCAGTGGCAAGTCCACCCTGCTGCGCATCGTCGGCGGCCTCGACACCGGTGCCACCGGGACGGTGGTCACCGGCACCGCCCCGGCGGTCGTCTTCCAGGACCCGCGGCTGTTCCCGTGGCGTACGGTCCTCGACAACGTCTCGCTGGGTCTGCGAGGCCCCGGTGCCGTCGCCCACGCCCGGCAGATGCTCGCCGAGGTCGGCCTGGACGGGCGCGAGAAGGCCTGGCCGCGCCAGCTCTCCGGCGGCCAGCGCCAACGGGTGGCCCTGGCCCGCGCGCTCGTGCGTGAGCCGGACCTGCTCCTCCTCGACGAGCCGTTCAGCGCCCTGGACGCGCTCACCCGGATCGCCGCCCAGGATCTCGTACGCCGCCTGGTCGACGTCCATCGCCCGGCCGTCCTCATGGTCACCCATGACGTCGAGGAGGCCCTCCTGCTCGCCGACCGGGTGATCCTCATCGACGAGGGCGCCATCGTCCATGACGAGCAGATCTCGTTGCCGCACCCGCGTCGACGCGACCACCCCGAGATCGTCGAGCGCCGAGCGGCGCTGCTGGCGCTCCTGGGCGTCGTCGACCAGGCCGCATGACCCCCACCGACAGACAGAAGGCATCCCAACCATGTCCCCACACAGCATCCTGACGCGACTTCTCGTGGCCCCCGCTGCGCTCGTCCTTCTCGGCGGTGCACTCGCCGCCTGTGGCTCGTCCGGCTCGGCCGACGAGGGCAAGCCCGTTCTTCGGGTCGGCGTCCAGAAGGACGGCATCCGCTCCGTGCTGACCCAGGCCGGTCTGCTGGAGGACCTGCCCTATGAGATCGAGTGGTCGGAGTTCACCGCCGGGCCCCCGATCATCGAAGCGGCTGCCGCCGACCAGATCGACGTGGCCTGGGTCGGCTCGGCGCCGCCGATCTTCGGAGCCGCGGCCGGCGCAGCCTTCAAGGTCATCGCCACCGTCGAGGAGCAGGACGAGAAGACCGACTCGATCCTGGTCCCGAAGGGGTCCGACATCAGGTCCTCCGCCGATCTGAAGGGCAAGAAGATCGCTGTCGGCAAGGGCACCTCCGCCCATGGCCACCTGCTGCTGGCGCTGGAGTCGGTCGGTCTGACCCTCGACGACGTCGATCCGCAGTACCTCCAGCCCGCCGAGGGGCTGGCGGCGTTCCAGGCCGGCGAGGTCGACGCCTGGTCGATCTGGGACCCGTTCGTCACTCAGGCCGTCAACGAGGACGGTGCCGTCGACATCACGGCCGACGAGGGCGGCACCACCGACCCGTACCTCGCCTTCGAGATCGCCTCGGCGGCCTCGCTGGAGGAGACCGACACCCGTGAGTCGATCGAGCACTTCGTCGGCCTGGTCAGGGACGGCTTCGAATGGGCACAGGAGAACCCCGACAAGTGGGGCGAGGGCTGGGCCTCCGAGTCGGGCCTCCCGGTCTCGACGACCAGCGAAGTGGCGGCGAAGAAGGCCTCCGTGGTCGGCCCGGTGACCGAGGAGCACATCGCCTCAGAGCAGCAGCTGGCCGATGCCTTCTTCGAGGCAGGCGAGATCCCCGAGAAGGTCGACTTCAGCACGGTCGTCGAACCCGGGCTCATCGAGTAGATGACATCACGACGAGAGGACCAGAGATGACGAACGTACCTCCCCTGACGACCAACCAGGATCTCGATCCGCAAGCCTTGAGGAAGGCGTTCGGGGTCTTTCCCACCGGTGTGGTCGCGGTCGCCGCCCTGATCGACGGCAAGCCGATCGGGCTGGCGGCCTCCTCGTTCACTTCGGTGTCCCTGGACCCGCCCCTGGTCTCCTTCTCGGTGGCCCGGACCTCGAAGACGTGGCCCGACCTGCGCCGATCGGCTCACCTGGGGGTCACCGTGCTCGCCGAGCATCACGGCGAGGTCTGCCGGCGGCTCGCCGGGCCGGTCGACTCCCGCTTCGACGGCCTCGTGGTCAGCTCGTCCCGTGACGGCGCCCTCACCCTCGACGAGGGCCTGGCACGCTTCGACTGCACCGTCTATCGCGAGGTCGAGGCCGGCGACCACATCGTCGTACTCCTCCAGCTCCACGCCGCCGACCACGGCGCCGGCCAGCCCCTGGTCTTCCACCGCTCCAACTTCGGAAAGCTGGCCAGCTGACAAGACCCTGCCGAGGCGTCAGGCAGGTCGGCCGACGCGTCACGTACGTCGGCCGAGATGGCATTCCGGTGCCAGCTCGGCCGACGGGGGTGACGCCTCGGCAATGGCGGGTGGGAGACTGCTGCTGTGCGTGTCATCGTCGTCGGAGCAGGGATCGCCGGGCTGACCGCGGCCCGCGATCTGTCCCTGAAGGGGCACCGGGTCACGGTGCTGGAGGCATCCGACCGGGTCGGAGGAAAGATCCGCGGGGAGTCCGTGGCCGGGCAGGTCGTCGATGTCGGGGCCGAGGCGATGCTCAACCGCCGGCCCGAGGGCGTCTCGCTGGCCAGGGAGATCGGCCTCGACGTCGTGCACCCCACCGACGCGAAGTCCTCGATCTGGTCGCGCGGCGCGCTGAGGCCGATCCCGCGCTCGATCATGGGCGTGCCTCTCGACCTGGCCGCGCTCGAGTCGGCCGGTCTCCTCTCCGAGGAGACCCTGGAGGTCGTACGCCGCGAACCCACGCTCCCACCTGCGAAGACGGACGAGGACATCTCGGTCGGTGACTTCATCGCGTCCCGGTTCGGGGACGAGACGGCCGATCGGCTGGCGGACCCGCTGCTCGCGGGGGTCTACGCCGGTCATGCCCGCCGGATCTCGGTGAAGGCGGCCGCCCCGCAGCTGTTCATGCTCGCTGAGAAGGGGTCGCTGCTCGAGGCCGCCGCGGCGCTGCCGAGCTCGGACGTCCCGGTCTTCGCCGGGATCGACGGCGGGATGTCGCGGTTGCCCGAGACCCTCGCCGAGGGACTGGACATCCGGCTCGACACCCCGGTCGACGCGGTCACCCGCACTCCGCAGGGCTTCTTGGTCGAGCACAGCCTGATCGAGACCGGTGGCGAGGTCGAGGCGGCCGACGCCGTCGTGGTCGCGACCCCCGCTCCGGTCGCCGCCAGGCTGCTCCGCTCGACCGCCCCGTCGGTCGCGCGCGAGCTGTCCGGGATCGAGACCGCGAGTGTCGCAGTGGTGACCTTCGCCTTTCCCGAACTCCCCGCGGAGCTGGCCGGCAGGTCCGGATTCCTCGTCCCGCCGGTCGAGGAGTGCGCGATCAAGGCCTCCACCTTCTCCTTCGCCAAGTGGGCCTGGGTGGGGGAGCGCGGCACCTACCTGCGTACCTCCATCGGACGCCACGGCGAGCCGCCCTCGGACGACGACGACCGTCTGGTCGCCGACTCCCTGGCTGCCCTGGCCGAGATCGCCGGGATCACCGAGACGCCGACCGACGTGCACGTCCAGCGCTGGACCGACGCGCTCCCGCAGTATCCCGTCGGCCACCTCGACCGGGTCGCCCGGATCCGGCAGGGACTCCGCGGTGTCCCCGGACTCGCCCTCGCCGGGGCCTCCTACGACGGCGTCGGGATCCCCGCGACGATCGCCTCGGCCCACCGAGCCGCTGCGGACATCAGCTGAACCTCAGGCCGGCATCCACCGCAGCGTCGAGACACAGACGTCGAGAGCCAGCTTCCATGCCAGGAACTTCTCGTCGGTCGCCGTCATGTCCAGCGGCCGGGCGATCGTCGCGGTCAGCTGAAGCCCCCGACGCCGCTTCGAGCCGGGGACGGGGGTCATGTAGACGATCGTCGTCGCGACCACGGGCTCGTCGCCCTCGGCGGTCTTGGTCGACTCGCGCTCGTATCTGATGAACCGCTTGTCGCCGAACAACGGCTTGGCGCCATGGTCCCGGATGATCGCGGCGACGTGGGTGTCGAGGGTCCCGCCGTTGCCGGCGTGGAACGTCGTCGCGACGATCGCGCCGGGAATGAGGGCGAGGCTGTCGGTCTCGGCGGTGGCGGCGAAGTAGGCCTTGACCTGCTGCTGCTTCATCAGCGCGTACGCCTGATCGAGCTGCGCACGCATGGAGGCGTGCAGCTCGGGCCGGTTGATGCTCATGAAGCGCTTCTTCAGTGCCGCGTCCATCGCGGCCCGGTCTGCCTCGCCCGGGGAGTGTCGTTCCCACCCGGGGAGGAGCTTCAGCTCGAACTCCGGCTCCTTGGTGCCGCCGAGCAGTTCGCGTAGCGAGGACTGCGGGGCGGGTGCTGCCTCAGACAAAGGACGAGTCCTCCCATACGTCGAACGGGTCGCTCGGCATGCCGGGGATCGGCTCTGCCGAGAACGGGGTGCCATCGGGGCGTTCGATCTCGAGCTCGGCGAGGAAGAGCGGCATGTCCGCGATGGTGAGACCGAAGATCTCGGGTGCGCCTGCCTCGACCACGACCATCACGCTGATCTCCTGCGTCGAGAAGACGAAGATGCCGGTGAGGAACTCGACGGTCTCACCGTCGACCTCTCCGGTCCTGGACGCGAGACATCTCAGTCCGGGACCGAGAGCGGCCCCGGCGTACTCATCGACGTCGAAGCCCTGCTGCCGCCACTCCTCGGGCGAGGTCGGCTCGCCGCCCCCGAGTACGACCCGCACCCGGCTGACGACGGGCGCGGGCAGTGGCCAGTGGAGCATCGAGGCCAGCGTCCCGGGGTGGAGGTCGCCGGCGAGGTGGTGCGCGAGCAGGGCACGCGCGTCGGGGTCGACCTCGTCGGTCCACTCGCCGTCCCAGGTGTCGCGGAGCGTGGCGAGCACGTCCTCGACCCACCTCTTCGCACCCGCATCGTCGAGCACGCCCGCGTTCGGGACCCAGATCCATCGCTCCGACGGCTGGGCGATCTCAGCTTGCCATGTCTCCGGCATCATGCCTCCGAGGGCTGTCTGCTCTGCTGGTCATGGGTGCGGCGCTCGTCCAGCCCTTGGCTCGTCGAGGTGGTGCCGTACCACTCGCCTGCCCACTTCCCCAGGCCGCTGAGCCCGTCGAAGCCGGCCCCGACCTTCTGGCCCCAGGTCCCTGTGCGTATCCCCCCGTAGATGGCCATCCCGGTAGCGATGTCGGAGCCGCTCATGATGCCCACGGGAATGTCCTTGGGGGGCTTGAACGGGTTGGCCATCCAAGCGGCCCTGGTCCGGGGGACCTCCCTGAAGCCGGTGGAGATGGAGAGTGCGGTCTTGAACTTGGCGCCGAACGTGACGTTCACGGGAGGCGGGTTCAGCGGCACCGCTCGCTTCAGAGCAAAGTTTCCGTAGCCTCGTCCGGCCGCGCCGGCGGTCTTCCCGCCGGAGGCGGCACCCTTCCCCAACTGGCCCCAGGCCTTGCCGATCTGGCCGAGCTTTCCGAAGGGGAGCACCGCGAGCACCGCTAGGAGCACGTCTGTCACCTCGCATTTGCCGGCGGACGCCTGGACGATCTTGCCGATCAGCACCAAGGCGCCGAGGGCGAATCCGATGACGGCGACGATGCCACCGAGGAAGAGCCCGGCGATCATGAAGACCATCGCGATGGCCTCGAGGATGTTGATCAGGAAGCCGAAGATCTCCCAGAAACCGTCCTTGATGCTGCCGGCCATCTCGTTGCCGATGCCGTTGACCGCGAGGTCATAGGCGTCTTCCCAGGTGTCGTACTCGGCATCCCAGGTCTCCGCGTCGTCCTGCCATTCGTCGTACGCGGCCTTCTTGGCCTGTCCCTCGTCATCGTCCGCTTCGCGGTCTCCCGGAAGCCCCTCATAGGTGGTCCACTTGTCGGTGCAGGAGTCGACCAACGGTCCCATCTTGGCTTGCTGTTCCCCGAGGCTTGTGCCGTACGCGGCGATCAGCGGCCCCACGGGCGTGTAGAGCTCGCTGGCCTCCCGCAACGTCTCGTAGGAGGACCCGATCTTGTCCTGGAGCTCGGCGACGGCCTTGCCCTGCATCTGGCCGTCGGCCAGCTCGCCGGTGGCGATCTGCTCGAGGACGGTTGCCGCGTCGGACATCTGGATCCCGAGCTCTTCGATCTTGTTCCCGCGAGCGACGACCACCGCCGAGTCGCCGGTGAGGGGTTGGATCTCGCGACCCTTCGGTGACTGATCCATGACTCACTCCGTCCGTCTATTTCTGCTGGAACAGGAGAGCCGTCTCGCTGTCCCAGTTCTGGAATCCCTCGACGACCCCTTTGATGTGGTCGCGCACGTCGGAGAGCTCGTCCTTGAGATCCTTGCGCTTCATGTCCCAGCGCTGTTCGAAGTCGTCGGTCTGCCCGCGCAGCTCGCCTCGGCGGAACGGGTTCCCGATGGCGCCTTCGAGCGCGTCGGAGTTCCCGACCGCATGCTCGAACTCGTCGATGATCGAATCCAGCTTCTTGACCGTCTGATCAAGGGTGTCGATCTTGATGGAGACGTCGGGCATGTCGCTACGCCTTTCCGAGGTGCGCAGGGCTCGCCGAGGAGAGGCGCGAAAGCGCTCTCAGTCACAGGCGAATGGGGGGACCGAGGTGGCGTACGACCCGAGACAACCTGGCGACGAACACCCGAGTGGAACGTTACAACACGGCTGGGCGCGGAGGGTTAACAAACTCCTAAGCGAACGTAGAAAACTGCTGATGCTTCAGCGGAGGAAGGCGATGATCCCGGCGAGAGCCTCCGGTGCGGCCGGAGCGACTCCGGGCAGCGACATGAACCCGTGGAACGCGGTGTCGTAGTCCACGAGCGAGACCGGTGTCCCGGCGGCACGGAGGGCCTCGGCGTACCGGGTGCCGTGGTCGCGGATCGGATCGTGCAGCGCGGTGATGATGTGGGCCGGCGGCAGGTCGGCGTGGGACGCGGCACGCAGGGGTGAGGCCTGCCAGGACTCGTCCCCGTAGCGCTCGCCCATGTAGAGGTGGCCGAAGGTGCTCATCTGCGTCGAGGTGAGCACCGGCCCGTTGGCGTTGGCCGCCTCGGAGGGGAACTTCTCGTACATCTCCACCGCCGGGTAGATCAGCACCTGAGCCCGCACCGCCGGTCCGCCCGCATCGCGGGCCATCAACGACACCACCGCCGCCAGGTTGCCGCCGGCGCTGTCGCCCATCACCGCGATCCGAGACGGGTCCCCGCCCAGGTCGGCGGCGTTCTTCGAGACCCATTCCAAGGCGGTCCAGGCGTCCTCGACGGCAGCCGGGAACGGATGCTCCGGCGCCAGCCGGTAGGACGGTGCGACCACGATCGACCCGGTCTCCGCGGCCACGTGCGAGGAGACCCACGCGCTCTGCTCCGGGGTCCCCAGACACCAGCCGCCGCCGTGGTAGTTGATGACGACCGGCGCGGCCTCGCCGACGCCATGAGGCGTGTAGATCGCGAAACGGCGGCCGTCGACGTACGTCTCCTTGATCTCGACGTCCGCAGGACGGCCGAAGAGGAACGAGCTGACCGGCCCGGTGCGGAGCCCCTCGCGCTGGGCGCGCAGGGCGATCATCTCCTCGGCGTTCAGCGGTGTCTTGACCAGGCGCTCCTGGAGGAAGGCGAAGATGCGGGTACGCAGCGGCAGCATGGCGCTCACGATAGAGCCCGAAAGGGCGCGGTGACCGGCGGTAGCGCAAAATGGGGGCATGACCGACCCCCAGGCCGACATCAAGTCCAACGCAGCCAAGATCAACGAGCTCAACGCGACCCTCCGCTACACGATGTGGTCGGTCTTCTCCCTCGAGGAGACCCTCGGTGACGCCGACCGCAAGGCCGAGGCGGTCGAGGTCGAGGAGCTCTTCGCCGCCTTCGCCGGCGAGGACATCGTGGTGCGTGGCACCTACGACGTGGCCGGCCTGCGCGCCGACGCCGACGTGATGTTCTGGCTGCACGCGGACTCCTCCGACAAGCTCCAGTCGGCCTATCACCGCCTGCGCCGCACCGCCTTCGGCGGCCGGCTCGTCCCGGTCTGGTCGCAGATGGCGCTGCACCGTCCCGCCGAGTTCAACCGGAGCCACCTGCCGGCTTTCCTCGCCGACGAGCGCACCCACGACTACGTCGCGGTCTACCCGTTCATCCGCTCCTACGAGTGGTATCTCCTCGATGACAAGGAGCGCCGCCGCCTCCTCGCCGAGCACGGCCAGATGGCGCGCGACTACCCCGACGTCCGGGCCAACACCGTCCCGTCCTTCGCTCTCGGTGACTACGAGTGGATGCTGGCCTTCGAGGCCGACGACCTCTCCCGCATCGTCGACCTGATGCGCCACCTCCGCGGCTCCGAGACCCGTCGTCACGTACGCGAGGAGGTGCCGTTCTATACCGGCGCCCGCGTCGAGATCGGCGACCTCCTGGACCGCCTCCCCTGATTCTCCGGAATCCGTCCGGAAATTCACTGGGCGGCTGTCTGTGTCCTCCACTAGCGTTCTTCGTCGCGATGGTTCGTGCTCGGGTTCGTACGTCGTCGACCCCGACACGGTCATGAGATCCATGTGACTGCGGGAGGGCAGAAGTGTGGGGATGACGATCCCGGGAGAGCTGGATTTCGTACTCGACCTGCTCGGGTACGAGTGGCCGAACGTCGACGAGGACGCGGTCCGCGATGCCGCGCAGCTCCTGCGTGGTCTGGAGACCGATCTGCGGGGCACTCTCGATGAGCTGGAGGTCCGCGTCAACGAGCTCGGCGACGGTGCCAAGGCACAGTCGACGAATGCGCTGATCAGGGCGTGGACGGAGAATCGTTCGTCCAACATGGATGCGGTGCTCGACACGCTCCCCGGAGTCGCATCCGGGACCGATGTCGCTGCCGACGCGATCGTCGCCCTGAAGGTGAAGGTGATCGCAGAGCTGACGATCACGGCCGCCCAGATCGCGGCGGCCGCTGCGACCGCGGTGGTGACCGCGGGACTCAGCGTGGCCGGCAACGCTGCGCTCATCGCAGTGCGGAAGAAGGCGCTCGACATCGCCACCGACATCGCGATGGAGGAGCTGATCGGTCAGCTCGCCACGATGGTGATCGATCCGCTGACCGGCACGATCGCCGAGCTCGCGATTGCGATCGCGGAGGCGCCGTTGGTGACCGACGGTGACGCGACCGCCGCGACCAAGCTCAGCTATGACGTGATGGATCAGATCGCCTCCGCGCTCAACGACTGTGGCGCCGACCAGTACGAGTTGTGCTCCACGTTCGCTGCCGAGGTGTCGGCCCTGCCCTTCTTCCAGTCCTAGGAGAGATTTCGATGGCCAGAAAGATGGATGATGTCGTCGAGGAGCTTCGTGAGGCGGCGACCAAGGCGATGGGTGATGTCGGTCGGTCGCTGAAGAAGAACGCCGACGACGTTGCTGATGGGGTCCGGAAGCATGCGGACGCGCGCAAGGACCTGGACAGCGACATGGCGAGGTCGGGGTCCGACAGGCCCGGCCGGACCGACAGTCTGCCCTCGGACAGGGGCGGCACGGACAGGGACGGGAGCCGCGACCAGCAGGGTTGTGGTGACCCGGTCGACGTGGCCACCGGTGCGGTCTTCCTACAGCAGACCGACCTGACGCTTCCGAGCGATCTCCCGATGGTCCTGAGCCGTAAGCACTCGAGCGACTGGACCTATGGTCATTGGTTCGGCCTCTCGTGGTCCTCGACGTTCGACGAGCGGATCGACGTCCACACCGATCTGGTCGGACGACGTTCAGCGGTCGTGGTGGCGGCCGACGCCCGAGCGCATGTCTTCAAGAACCTCACCGCCGGCGAGGACGCCCGGCCGGTCGCTGGCGGGGCGCTCCGGCTGCGGGCCGGCGACGACGGTGGCTACCGCCTGCTGGACACAGCGACGGGGGAGACCCGTCATTTCGACGCCCCCGTCGGCGGGACTGCCTGGCTGACCTCGATCACGAACACCTCGGGTGACTGGATCCGATTCACCCGTGACGACCACGGCACGCCCGCGGAGGTGACCCATAGCGCCGGATACCGCGTGGCGGTGGCCACCACCGGGAACCGGGTCACCGGGTTGTCGGTGACCCGTCCTGACGGCGCTGATTCCGCCGAGGTGATGAGCTACCGCTACGACAGCCGCGGTGACCTGGCCGGCGTCGTCAACGGCTCTGGCCAAGAGCTGCAGTTCACCTACGACCAGCACCGGATCACCCGCTGGATCGACCGCAACGGCACCAACTACGACTATGCGTACGACGATCGTGGCCGCTGCGTCAGCCAGGGCGGCTCGGACGGCGTCATGCGCAACACCTTCCACTACGGTGAACCCAACGCCAGCGGACTGCGTGAGACCCGCGTCACCGACTCCCGCGACCTCGCCACGGTCTTCAAGATCAACTCCCGCTACCAGATCGTCGCCTCGATCGACCCGCTCGGCGGCGCGACCAGCTCGGAGTGGAGCGAACAGAACCAGCTCCTCGCGCGCACCGACCCGCTCGGCCGTCGCACCGACTACGTCTACGACGCTGCCGGGAACTTGGTTGATGTCACCCGCCCCGACGGCAGCCAGATCGCGCTGGAGTGGGTAGACACCGTCGCCGGGCCGCGCCTGGCGCGTCAGGTTCTCCCAGACGGCTCGGTGACGGCCCTGGGTTACGACGAGGCCGGGCGTCGCACGTCGGCGACCGATGCCACCGGCGCGACCACCGAGTTCGGCTACGGACCCGACGGTCATCTGGCGTCGGTCACCGACGCGCTCGGCCGGGTCCGGGCCGTCGAGACCGATGCCGCCGGTCTGCCGCTGCGGATCGTTGAGCCGGACGGTCGCCGGGCGGAGTTCGAGCGCGACCACTTCGGCCGGGTCGCTGCGAGCACCGATGCCCTGGGTGCGCGAACCGTCTACTCCTGGACCGTCGACGGTCAGCTCGCATCGCGGCTGCTTCCCGACGGCACCTCGGAGTCCTGGAGGTACGACGCCGAGGGCAACCCGGTCTCCTACATCGACCCCGCCGGCCGAGTGACCCACACCCGGTTCACTCACTTTGACCTCCCCGCCGAGGTCATCGCTCCCGACGGCTCGACCACGCGCTACGCCTACGACCCCGAGCTGCGTCTGACCAGCGTGACCAGCCCGCAGGGCGCGGTCTGGCGCTACGACTACGACGAGGCCGGCCGTCTCGCGACCGAGACCGATTACAACGGCCGCACCCTGGCCTACGCCTACGACACGGCCGGCCAGATGGTCGAGCAGACCAACGGTGCAGGTCAGCGCCTGGTCTACGACTACGACACCCTCGGCAACGTCGTCTCCGAACGATCCGAGGGGCCAGCCGGCGACCAGACCACGACGCTGGCCTACGACCCGCTCGGCCGCCTCCTGCGAGCGACCTCTCCCGGCGTCGACCTGGCCGTCGAGCGCGACCAGCTCGGTCGCGTGCTCGCCGAGTCGGTCAACGGACGCAGAGTCGCCAAGACGTATGACGCGCTGGGCCGTCCGACGCGGCGTACGACACCCGCGGGCGTCGAGACCGAGTGGTCCTACGGTGCGGGGATCACCCCGGAACGGATGACCGTCGCCGGCCAGGAGATCGCCTTCGAGCGCGACGAGGCTGGCCGCGAGACCCGACGCACCACCGGCGACGTCGTCCTCGAGCAGACCTGGGACCTCCTCGGTCAGCCGCTGACCCAGCGCCTCGAGCGCAGCTCCGGTGCGGTGTCGATGCCGGGCGATGTGCTCCAGGAACGCACCTACGCCTACGAGTCCGCCGGCCGGCTGATCGGAGTCGAGGACCGCCTCACCGGCGCCCGCCGCTTCGAGCTCGACATCGCCGACCGGATCACCTCGGTCGAGCTCGACGGCTCCACCTCAGAGGCCTACTCCTACGACCCCCTCGGCAACATCACCCGCGCCGCGACCGCCGGCGGCGACGCTGAGCGCCGCGACTACGAAGGCACCCTGCTCACTCGTTCCGGCCGCAGCCGCTACGCCTACGACGCCCAAGGTCGTCTCGTCCGCCACTCCCGCACCCGGCTGTCGGAGAAACCCGACACCTGGCTGTACGAGTGGGACGCCAACGACCGCCTCACCGCCGTCCGCACCCCTGACGGAACCCGCTGGACCTACCTCTATGACGCCCTCGGCCGCCGCGTCGCCAAGCGCCGTCACGCCGACTCCGGTGACGTTGTCGAAGAGACTCTCTTCGCCTGGGACGGCCCCGTGCTCATCGAGCAGACCGGCGGGAGCGACGACACGCTCTCCTGGGCACATCAGGGCTACCAGCCCCTCGCCCAGGTCGAGCTCAGCCAGGACGAGGTCGATGCTCGCTTCTTCACGATCGTCACCGATCTCGCCGGGGCCCCCTCCGAGCTGATCGATTCCGATGGCAGCATCGCCTGGCACGCCCGCCGCACGATCTGGGGCTCGGCATCTGAGGATTCGGGAACTCCGCTCCGTTTCGCCGGTCAATATGCCGATTCAGAAAGTGGGCTCTACTACAACCATCATCGCTACTACGACCCAGGCACTGGTCGATATCTGAGCCAAGATCCGCTCGGCCTCGCCCCGGCACCGAATCCAAACACCTACGTCCACAACCCCACTAACTGGGTCGACCCAGCAGGTCTGCAGTCGTGTCCGAAGGATGGCCAGATCTTCCTCTGGCGCGCGGTGCAGGATGACGAGTTGAGGGACATCTTGAGCACCCGCCAGTGGAACAGCCCACAGGGGGTCAAGTACTTCGCCTTCTCGGAGCGCGGTGCGGCTGACTATGCCCGTACCGCATACAGCCGCTGGCCTGATGAGGGTGCCTACACAATGACCCGTACCTCGGTCAAGGTGTCTGACCTGCCTGCCGACGCTCAGATGGCATACACCGCTGACGTAAAGGGTGGGGGTTACGCTCTGAACAACGATGAGCTGCAACTGCTTGGCCGTCCGTCGGTCATGCCAGGTGGTATCCCGGGAGCTGGGGCTTGATGAGATTTGTTGTTGCGATTGGCATTGAGGACCACATTCAGGAGGTCTTGGATGCGGTTCGCCCCGGGTATCCATTCGAGGTGCGCGCGGGGCCGGTGAAGGTCGTTGCCGTCGACTGTGACGCTGAACTGGTTTCCTTTCCACTTGCGGCAGAACGATATGGGGCTGACCCGAAGAGGCACGTCGCCCAGGTGCTCTCCAACACTCGCAATGACGGTGCGCCGGCAATCGTGGTCGCGATACCTCCGCTCGAGGTTGACGCGACAGGCAAGCCGATGACCCTAGGAATGGACACCGAGGAATGGCTGACTTGGGCGTTGAACGGGGCGCTCGAAACCCTTCGAGATTCTGTCGGGGATCTGAATGAGGTGTCCGTGCTTCTGTACCTAGAAGCCGTTGGCATGCAGCGCAGAGCCCGTAAGGCTCTTGATGTCATCGAGTCCGTTGGCTTGTCGTGGCAGAGGTGACTACCGCCGCAGGGCACTCATTCCGTGGTAGATCGCGACCGCGGCAGTGGCGCCGGTGAGGGAGATGCCGGTGAGGGTGGCGTCGCCGATGATGAACGAAAAATTCGTTCATCCCATGAAGCACGTCGTCTGAGGTCGTATGGGCTGGGTCGAGTCGGCGCTACGGAGTCATTACGAACTAGATCAGGAACGAGTTCGACGTGAGCAGGAAGCAGGTCACTCAGCGTTGGAGGGACCAGCCAGGACTGGCTGCGGCCGCTGCGCGCTGGCTGTCGGACACTGCCGCGCCGTTGCCGGAAGGCATCGGGACGATCGAAGGTCGCGTCGATCTACGTGGTCTGCCGACGTTTCCTGCGGGTGACGTGCGCGAGCTGCGGAGCGTGCGTTGGAGCGGTCTCGACCTGACGTACGCAGATCTTTCGGGGCTGTGGTTCTTCGACGTCGTGGTCGAGGACTGCATCCTCGATCAGGCGAGCCTGAAGAACTCCCGCCTGTTGGGTGTCGAGTGCAGTCGGACGAGCCTCGTCGGTGCTGATCTGCAACAGGCCACCGTGGGCGGAGCGACGGCTGACTCGTGGCCGACGTGGATCGACGTCGACTTCAGCAAGGCCAAGCTCGGTCGTCGGATGTGGTCCGGGGTCACTATCACCAGGTGCACCTTCACCGACACCAAGATGAAGGGCACCGAGTTTTGTCGTTGCTCGATCAGCGACACGACCTTCGCCACCGACCTGAGCGAGGTGATCTTCGACGGCAAGCGCTCGGGTCTGGCGCGTGACCTGCCGTTCCCCGAGCAGGAGTCGGTCGTGATGCGGCAGTTGGACCTGTCGCAGAGCAGGCTGATGTTCACCGGCTTCCGCACGTGCACGATGGAGGGCGTGTCGTGGCCAGAGGATCCGAAGGTTCGGGTGATCTTGGACCCGGCGGACGTGGTCGAGAAGGCAGCCGGGTGGCTGGAGGCCCAAGACGGCCGCGGCAACAGTGCCGCCGCGAAGGGGATCCGTCGGCTGATGGACGAAGTGAATGTGCTGCTACCCGAGGGGACGCCGTTCGTCGTCGTCAACCTTGCCGAGTGGGAGCAACCGGCGTACGCCATCGACATGGAGGCCGCACTCTTCGGCGAGGGGCAGCGCCAGAGGTGACGCGTGGGTGACTACTTCCAGTGGATCGTGGATGTCGAGGCGACTGAGGTGCAGGCGGCGGAGGTCGCGGACAGGCTACGGCGTTGGCTGGTCGAGCGGGGTGTGATCGTCCCGGAGGAGACGCTCTGCGCGATCAGCAGTCCTGGCCATCGACCGGGGCCGAATTTCCTGGCGGCGCTTGACGAGAGCGAGGTCGACCCCAACCCCGATCACATGGACGGCGTCGAGATCCAGGTCGGGCGGAGGTTGTTCTATCCAGGGCAGGGCGAGGTGGGTCCGGCCGAATGTCCGGCGTGCGACCACACGTTCGGTGAGCTCACCTTCGAGACTTTCGACCAATGGGGCGATGACCCCCAGATCGGCGAGCTCGTGGCTGCAGCCGGCCGTTGGGTCGAGGGCGGGTCGGCGGAGGTGAGGTGCCGCGAGTGCGGTAGCAGCGCTCACCTCAACGATTGGCGCTGGGGCTACGGTGCGATGGCCGTGGGGCACGTCGGCATCACGTTCTGGAACTGGCCCCCGCTTGCCGAGGGCTTCGCGCACGCGGTGTCCAACGAGCTCGGACACCGCATGCGCGATGGGTTGCCTCAGAAGCTCTGACTAGCGCCGCAGCCGTGCGAGCGCGCTCATCCCGTGGTAGATCACGACCGCGGCGATGGTGCCCAGCGCGATGCCGGTGAAGGTGAGGTCGCCGAAGGTCAGGGTGAGGTTGCCGATGCCGATGATCAGGGCGACGGCGGCGGTGAACTGGTTGACCGGGTCGGCGAAGTCGACCCGGTTGTCCATCCAGATCCGGATGCCGATCAGGCCGATCAGGCCGTAGAGCGCGACGGTGATCCCGCCGAGCACGCCGGCAGGGACCGTGTTCAGGAGCGCCCCGAACTTCGGAGACAGCGACAGCAGGATCGCCACCACGCCGGCGACCCAGTACGCAGCGGTCGAGAAGACCCGGGTCGCGGTCATGACGCCGATGTTCTCGCCGTACGTCGTCGTCGCCGAGCCGCCGAAGCCACCGGCGATGGTGGTGGCGAGGCCGTCGGCGAACAGGGCCCGGCCGGTCTCGCGGTTGATGGAGTCGTCGCCCGCGAGGTGGGCAACGCTGCGTACGTGGCCGACGTTCTCGGCGACGAGGACGAGCACGACCGGCAGGAACATGGGCACCACCGACCAGGACACTGTCGGCGTGGAGAAGTCGGGGAGCCCGAACCAGGCGGCCTCCTGGAACGCCGAGGTGTCGATCTGGCCCATGATCAGCGCGGCGACGTAGCCGACGACGACGCCGACCAGAATGGAGAGCCGGGCGATCAGGCCCCGGAAGGCGACCGCGACGACCAGCACGGTCGCCAGGGTGATCGCGGCGACCACCACCGAGCCGTTGTCGGGCTTGGCCGGGTCGCCACCGACGACGTTGTTGGTCGCGGCGGAGGCCAGGTTGAGACCGATCAGCGCGACGATCGCACCGGTCACCACCGGCGGCATCAGCGCCTCGATCCAGCCGGTGCCGGTGACCATCACGATCACGCCGACCAGCGCCAGCAGCGCACCGGTGACCAGGATGCCGAAGAGGGCGGCGCCCATCCCGCCGCCACCCATCGCCGCGCCGATCGGCGCGATGAAGGCGAACGAGGAGCCGAGGTAGCTGGGCAGCCGGTTGCGCGTGATCAGCAGGAACAGCAGCGTGCCGAGACCGGAGAAGAACAGGGTCGTGGTCGGCGGGAAGCCGGTCAGCAGGGGCACCAGGAACGTGGCGCCGAACATCGCGACCACGTGCTGGCCGCCGAAGCCGATCGTCCGGGGCCAGCTCAACCGCTCCCCGGGCTTGACGATCGCCCCCTCGCGTACGTTCTTGCCGTCATCGTGCAGATCCCAACCGAGTCGCATCTCGCACCCTCTTCAGCTCTCGTACGGCGCGCTTCGCCGCCTGCCGAACGATAGGGCCGATTCGCGCGAGGACGGAAGCCGGACGCTCCGTAGGGTTGTTCACATGACGATCCGCATCGGAGTCCAGATCCAGCCCCAGCACGCCGACTATGCCCAGATCCGCGATGCCGCCCGCCGCGCGGAGGAGATCGGCGTCGACATCCTCTTCAACTGGGACCACTTCTACCCGCTCTACGGCGAGCCCGACGGCAAGCACTTCGAGGCCTGGACCATGCTCGCGGCCTGGGCCGAGCAGACCACGCGTGCCGAGATCGGCTGCCTGGTGACCTGCAACTCCTACCGCAACCCCGAGCTGCTCGCCGACATGGCCCGCACCGTCGACCACATCTCCGGTGGCCGGCTGGTGTTCGGGATCGGGTCGGGCTGGTTCGAGAGGGACTACACCGAGTACGGCTACGACTTCGGCACCGCCGGGTCGCGCCTCGACGCCCTCGGCGAGGCGCTGCCGCGCATCGAGAAGCGCTGGTCCGAGCTCAACCCCGCACCCGTCCGGAAGATCCCGGTCATGATCGGTGGCGGCGGGGAGAAGAAGACCCTGAAGTACGTCGCGAAGCACGCCGACATCTGGCACTCCTTCTCCGACGTCCCCACCCTCGAACGCAAGCGCGGCATCCTCGCCGAGCACTGCCGAGGCGTCGGCCGCGACGTCTCCGAGATCGAGATCTCCGTCGAGGTCGGCGACCTCGAGTCGGCCAAGGTGTTCGCCGACGCCGGCGCCACGCTGTTCACCCACGGCGTCAACGGCCCCGACTACGACCTCTCGTTCCTCGAGGAGCTCGTCGTCTGGCGGGACTCGGTCGGCGCTTGACCGTTCACCCAGGTAACTCGGTCGGTCGGTGAATGTTCACCGAGGTAACTCGGTCTGCTGTCGCTTCCTTCGCGGAGTTCCACGAAGACAGCGCGTCTTCACCGAGTTACCTCGGTCGGCATCCAGCACGCTGACCGAGTTACCTCGGTCAGCAGACGACAGTCCCGGCAGTCGCCTGCAGGTCCGCGTACGCCTTGGTGAGCTGCTGCGTCATCGGCCCGCGCTCGATCGGCCGGCCGTCGAGGGAGACCACCGGGGTGAGCCCGCCCATGGTGCCCGTGACGAAGGCCTCGTCGGCCGTGTGGGCGTCGGTGAGCGAGAAGTCACCGACGTCCACCGGCAGCCCCAGGTCGGCGGCGAGGTCGAGGACGGTGGCGCGGGTGATCCCCTCGGGGCACGCGCGGGTCGTCGAGGTGCGCAGCACCCCGTCGCGTACGTGGAAGAAGTGGGTGGCGTTGGTCTCGGCGATGAAGCCGGCATCGTCCAGCATCAGGGCGTCGTCGGCGCCCGCGTTGTTGGCCTCGACCTTGGCCAGGATCGAGGGGATCAGGTTGTTGTGGTGGATCTTCGGGTCGAGCATGTCGGCGCGCGGGCGGCGCTGGGCAGCGGTGATCAGCGTGATCCCGGAGTCGTCGTAGACCGGCGACTTGAACTCGGCCAGCACGATCAGGGTCGGACCCGACTGGTTGAGCCGCGGGTCCATGCCGGAGGTGACCTTCACCCCGCGCGAGAGCGTGAGCCGGATGTGGACGTCGTCGCGCATCCCGTTGGCCGCCAGGCACTCCCGGATCGCCTCGGTCATGAACGCGTCCGACGGGATGTCGGAGAAGGCGAGCGCCCGCGCCGAGCGCCGCAGCCGAAGCAGGTGCTCGGAGAGCTTGAAGATGCGTCCCTGGGTGAGCCGCAGGCCCTCCCAGACCCCGTCGCCACCCTGGGCGAGCGAGTCGAACGGTGAGATCCGCGCCTCCAGGCGGTGCGTCAGCTCGCCGTTGATCCAGACCTGGAGGTCGTCGTTGCGGGGGTCGTACGTCTGCAGCATCAGTCACCAATCTCGACTCAAGGAGCCATGACATAGGGGGCGAGGCGATCGTAGTAGGGCAGGCAGCGCTCCAGCAGCGGAGCCAGCCGCGCGGGCAGCGGGTCGGTGGCGCCGGGGGAGGAGGCGGCGAACCCGGTCGAGGCCCACACCCCGGAGTACCAGTGCGGGGCCCAGACGCCGTCGGAGTCCCGGCGCCCGGCCGGCCACGACAGCATCGCCTCGTCGAAGCCGATCCCCAGCGCCTCGCACAGCCCGACGAGAGCCGCCCGCGGCGAGGCCAGGATCGAGGCGGCATCGACCACCGGCCCGCCGAACTCCTCGAAGAGCGCCACCTGCTGCGGCAGCCCGAGGTCCTCGAGCGTCGGCTCCTCCCGGACCTTGGCGTACGAGGTCAGCACCCGCTCCGGGTCCCGGACCAGAAACGCGTGCGAGAGCCCGGCGAAGGCGCCGTGGTCCATCTCCGGGAGCAGGTGATGGGTCATGTGCTTCTGGTACTGCACCGGCGATTCGATCGGCCCGGACGTGATCTCACGAGCCACCACTCGCCAGTCGTTCGGCTGAGAGGCGAGCACGTCCTCACGCCCCGGATGGTCCAGGCCCGTCGCCGAGAGGTAGGCGGCGTACAGCGGCTCGTCGAGGACCGTGCAGTCGGGCCGGTTCTCGAACGAGCGCATCAACGCCGTGGAGAGGTTTCTCGGTCCCGACCACATCGCGATCCGCACAGTCACGGCGCCACGCTATCCAGGTTCGGCGACCCTGTCCGGCGAGCCGCGGAATATCGACCGTGCCGCCGGTGTCCATCCAGCATGACCGAACTCCTGCCGCTCGACCCCGACCAACTGCTCACCACCACCCGAGCCGTACGCAAGCGCCTCGACCTCGACCGCGACGTGCCGCTCGACGTCGTCCGGGAGGCGATCGAGATCGCCGTCCAGGCGCCCTCGGGCAGCAACAACCAGCGTTGGCACTGGATCGTGGTCACCGACCCCGCGCTCAAGCAGCAGGTCGGCGACCTCTACGCACGCTCGCACGCCGAGGCGTACGCCGGGCGGGAGGAGCCCGCCGACGCCGCCGGCGCCCGGCTGAGCTCCAGCTCCGTGCACCTGCGCGAGGTGATGGGGCGCGTGCCTGTGCAGGTCATCGCCGCGATCGAGCGTGACGTACCCGGCCTCCCGGAGGGCAACCAGGCCGGTCTGTGGGGCTCACTGCTCCCGGCCGCATGGAGCCTGGCCCTGGCACTGCGAGCCAGGGGGCTCGGCACGACCTGGACGACCCTCCACCTCGGCTACGAGCGTGAGGTCGCCGACGTCCTGGGCCTGCCCGAGAACGTGCACCAGGGTGTGCTCCTGCCGGTCGCCTACACCGTGGGAACCGACTTCAAGCCGGGGCCGCGGCGCGACCTCGACCCGATCATCCATGTCAACGGATGGTGAGGCTCAGGCTTGGTCTGCAGCCTCGAGCGAGATCGAGATCGAGTTGATGCAGAACCGGTCGCCGGTCGGGGTGCCGTAGCCGTCGGGGAAGACGTGGCCGAGGTGGGAGCCGCAGTTCGCGCAGCGGACCTCCACCCGGTCCATCCCGTGCGACTTGTCCTCGATGTACTCGATCGTCTCCGAGATCGGCTGGTAGAACGACGGCCAGCCGCAGCCGGAGTGGAACTTGGTGTCGGACTCGAACAGCTTGGCCTTGCAGGCCTTGCACGAGTAGACACCCTTGGTCTCGGTGTCGGTGTATTCACCCGTGAACGCCCGCTCGGTGCCCGCCTGACGCAGCACCGCGTACTCCTCGGGCGACAGCTCTGCGCGCCACTCCTCGTCGGACTTCTCCACGTTGTAACCCATGGCTCAAATGGTACGTCTGGGGTGGGAGCACAACTCCATTGGCCAAAGTCGAGTCATCTACTATACTTAAACCCACCACCAAGCTTCTGGAGGAGGCCACCTTGACCACCCTTGCCATGCAGCCCCTGCTAGACGCCATCCGCACGTACGCCGACGACGACCTGCTCGCGAGCGTGCAGGTGCCCGAGACCGGGCGCGAGTTCCACCTGCTCCACCGCGACGACAAGGTCGAGGTCTGGCTGATCGCCTGGTCGCCGGGCGCCAGCACCGGCTTCCACGACCACGGCACCGCGACCACAGCCTTCACCGTGCTCACCGGCAGCCTGGTCGAGCACAACTGGCTCGGCGGCCTGCAGATCGCCGACGTCGGCCCTGGCGACGCTCGGGCGCACGACGCCGGCCATGTCCATGACGTACGCAACGTCGGCTCGCGCCCGGCGATCAGCCTGCACGCGTACGCACCGAGGTTGGACGCGATGCACCACTACCACTTTCGCGGCGACCGGATCAGCCTGATCGGCGCCGAGCCCGGACGCGCCTGAGGGCTCAGCGGCGGGGCAGCCTCAGAAGCCGGTGATGCAGTAGGGCAGCGGGCCGCCGTCGGCCATCGCCGCCCAGGTCTCGATCGCCTCGGGCGAGCCCGTGATCCGGCCGGCGGCGGCCAGGGTGCGTACGTCGACACCGCCGAGGTAGAGGGCACCGAGGGTGTCGGCGGCCAGCGCCACGGTCGGCGCGGCATCGGTCGGGGTGACCTCCGCGACGCCGTCCCTCACCGCGACCCGCCAGGCACCCGCGGCGTGTCCGAGCGGGTCATCGACGCCGAGGACGACCTCTCCGGTGGCGTACCAGGGTCGTGCCTGCAGGGCGGCCGGCACATCGAGCACGCGCATCCACAGCATGTCGTCGAGCTCGGCGCTCTTGACCGCGAACGGCTCGGCGAGCGCCCAGTAGAGCGGGTCCTGCACCGGCGCCTTGCGCCACGCCACCCGCTCGACGAGGTCGATGTCGGCGAGGAACCGCCACAGCCGCAGGTAGGCCGCCGGGGTGAGCGCGACCAGGTCGACGACGCGCGCCATCCGCAGCCCGGAGTCGTTGCGCTCGTCGGCGGTCTTGTAGATGGCGTAGCCGTCGGGTGTCCCGGAGGCGTCCAGGTGCAGCACCGCCCGCTGCTTCGACTCGCCCTTGGAGTCGCCGTCGAAGTCGTAGCCGCTGGAGAGCCACGGCTCGTAGAACTGCGGCCGGGTGACCGAGCCGCGGGTGCGTTCCTGGAAGGTGGCGTAGATCTCGGCGACCGTCTTCCAGGCGTCGGCCGGCTCGACCAGGGTCACCCAACCGTCGTCGGTGGGAACCTCGGGGCGGTAGCGGAACTTCGCGGTCACATCCACCTCGACCTGGCGCAGATGGGTGGCCGTGCCGAAGCCGAAGCGGCCGTAGATCGACCCCTCGGAGACGGTCAGCGCCGCCAGCGGCACACCCGCGGCGACCGCGTCGGCCAGCGAGACCGTCATCAGCCTGCGCAGCAGCCCCTGGCGCCGGTGGGTCGGGGAGACGGTCACGTCGCTGATCAGCAGCGCCGGCAGGCTGGTGCCGCCGCCGACGTTGATCGGCGAGGTCCAGGACGAGAACGTCGCGACCGGGATCGTGGCCGAGGAGAACTCCGAGCTCTCCGTCCACGCGCCCAGCACGTTCACCGAGTCGTTGCGGATGTGGTCGCGCCAGACCTGGACCCCGTCGTCGTTGCCTCGGGACTGATGGAAGCCACGCCGGGTCGCTTCGTACCATCCCTTCAACATGGCCTCGTCCCCGTCCAACGGGTCGAGGCTGCGGAAGACGAGGCCGGGGTGCTCGAGCGCGCTCATGGTCAGAACGTACGCCGCCGAGCACCCCGATCTCGACCGGTTATTCCTCCGCCGGGCCGGTGGCCGGCACCGGCCCAGTCATTGGCCCGGCCATGGGCCCAGCCGCCTGCCGCCGGCGCCGGGAGAGGAGCCAGAGGGGCGCGAGGAGGAGCAGGATGACCGGCGTCCACGGGATGATGGCGCCGAGGGCGACCGCGAGGACACGAGCCGAGTCGCCCAGGGCGTCCCAGCCGGCGCTCAGCCCGGCCAGGAAGCCGGGGTCGTCGTCGGAGGATCCGCCGGGGCCGGAACGGTCGATGTTGACCGTGATGGTCGACAGCGAGGTCTGGTTCTCGAGGGCCGCCTGCTGGGCGAGCAGCGAGTTGAGGTCGGCCTCGCGGCGGGCGAGCTCGGACTCGATCGCGATGACATCCCCGATCGCCTCTGCGCGGGAGAGGAGCGTACGGATTCGCTCGATGCTCGTCCGGGCGTTCTTCACCCGCACCTCGGTGTCGACGACCTCGGTGGTGACGTCGGTGGTCGTGGTGCTGGAGTCGACCAGGGTCGCGGTGTCCTCGAGGTCGGCCATCGCGTCGTCGAACGACTTCGACGGGATCCGGAGGACCATCCGGGCGTAGCCGGGGCCGTCGTCGTCGCTGTCGCTGGTCTCCTGCTCGGTGACCTGGCCGGCATACCTGTCGGAGATCGACTGCACCTGCGTACGCGTCTTTCCGACGTCCTTCGCGCTGAGTGCGACCGAGCCGGTGGAGATGATCGACGCCTTCGTGACGGCCTGCTTCGGGGCCGCCGCGTCTGCGTCCTCCGCGGCCATCTCCGGAGCCGCCGCCTTCCCGGCTGATGAATCGGCCAGCGACTCGACCGAGCCGGAGTCGGCGGAGGACCCGCCCGATCCGTCCGACCCGCCGCATGCGCCGAGGGCGAAGATGCTGACGATGCTGATCACAAGGGCCGCACCCGAGATAGGCCTGACCTTTGCTGTTTTCATGCCCCTAGTACGCCCGGGGGCATGAAAACAGTGCGGGCGACGGCTAGTTACTTCGGGCCATCTCCTTCGGGCCGTCTCCGGATCAGCTGGTCGCCGCAGCCGCCACGAGACCGAGAGTCTGGGCCACGATGTCTGCCCGCATGTCGGCCAGCGGCTCGCCGGTGGCATCCCCGTCGAGGACAGGCACGTGGATGTGACCCTGCTTGGTGTCGGTCCCGAGCGCGTCGCGGAGCGCGGTGGTGCGGTAGGCCGACTCGTTGGACAGGTAGTCACCGCCGCCGCCGGCGACCGCCGTGGAGCCCGGCGTCGGGTCCTCCCGGGTGACCGGCTCGGTCGATCCGGCCGGGATCTCGGTGACGACGCGGTTGATGTTCACCGGGAAGGTGCCCGGCGCGGCTGCCTTCATCGCCTCCACCGGCAGCGTGGTCCGGGTCCACTGCGGCTGCGGGTCGGCGTGAGGAACGTCCTCGGGGATCGGGACGGTCTCGTTGACGCTGACCCGGTCGTTGTCGGGGAAGGTGCCGCGATGGGCGCCGTTCCAGACCTCCAGGTCGAAGCGGCCCGCGCGGCCCTGGCTGATGGTGATCGCGGTGTCCACGTCGCGCCTTCCGGGAACCAGGTGCGGCAGGAAGGCGCGCTCGACGATCCCCTGCGCGAACGGCTCCCACAGCACCGGGAACACCACGGTCTGGATCTCGACGGGACCCTTCGCCGTCTGTACGACGCGGCCGTCCATCGCCAGCGCGGTGGCCCCGGACGGGTTCGACTGGCGGATGTTGCGGTCGAGGGTGAACGGGTCGAAGCCGGAGGCCAGCACCTGTCGCGATCGGCCGGGCTCGCCGCGCCTGAAGGTGGTCGACTCGATCCCGCGCGAGCTCCGGTCGAAGGCGGCCAGCACCTTCGCCCGGGCGTCCTCGGACCAGGACCGGTACGCAGGCGCGACCCGCGCGATCTCCAGCTCGCCCGCGAGACGCGCCCAGTAGAGCGGCCGGTCGTCACTGCGCGGCAGGTCGCCACCGGCGTCGCCACGCCCCTGCACCCGGTCGACCGCGCGCTGCCACAGAGCCCGGCCGGCGATCCGGGCCGCGACGGTGGCGGCCCTGCTGCTGCTCGCGTCGCAGACGGCCGTCCTCACCACGCCGGCGACGTCGTCGAACCCAGAGCGGGCCAGGATGTCGGTCACCGCCGGGTCCGTGAGCCGGGTGTGCTCCACCCGGGTGTCGGGCGAGGCGAGGGTCCCGCACTCCGGGTCGGTGTTCGCGGTCGCGGTCGCTGGAGCGCCGGTGAGGCAGAGGGTGATGGCGGCGAGGGCCGCCGTGGCGGCGGTCAGTGCCGTGGTTCGAGTCGACATGTGGGGATCCTCCGAGATCGTGTCGGTCGCCGTACGTTGGAGCGGATCATGCCGGTCTCGAGACGTACTGGCCAGTGAGTTGCGGATGTCGTCCGGGCGATTTCGCTGGGGGAGGGGCTTGGAGCGGGCTAGGTTGGCGCCATGGCGAAGACACCGGCGGCACACGTGCAGGCGGGCGAGCGCGAGGTGCGGATCTCCAGCCCCGACCGGGTGATCTACGAGGCGACCGACCGCACCCCCGAGGTCACCAAGCTGATGGTCGCGGAGTTCTTCGCGACGGTCGGCGACCCGCTGATGCGGGCGCTGCGGGATCGCCCGACTGCCCTCGAGCGCTGGCCCGACGGCTGGCGCGAGGGCATGAAGCTGGCCACCGGGCCCACCGACAAGGAGGGTGACGGCTTCTACCAGAAGCGCACGCCCAAGGGTGCCCCCGACTACCTCGAGGAGGTCGAGATCACCTTCCCGAGCGGGCGTAAGGCGCGAGAGATCTGCCCCACCGAGCCGGCGATCCCGGTCTGGTGCGCCCAGATGGGCACGCTCACCTTCCACCCCTGGCCCGTCCGCCGTGCGGACGTGGACCACCCCGACGAGCTGCGCATCGACCTCGACCCCCAGCCCGGCACCGGCTTCACCGACGTCGTGCGGGTCGCCGGCGTCGCCCGCGAAGCGCTCGAGGAGCTCGGCCTGCGCGGTTTCGCGAAGACCAGCGGCAACCGCGGCGTACACATCTTCGTACGCATCCGGCCGGAGTGGACCTTCGAGGAGCTGCGTCATGCCGCGATCGGGTTCGGCCGTGAGCTCGAGCGTCGCGACGGGGGAGTCACCACCGCGTGGTGGAAGGAGGAGCGCGGGGAGCGCATCTTCGTCGACTTCAACCAGAACAACCGAGATCGCACGATCGCGAGCGCCTACTCATTGCGGCCCAAGCCTGGCGCCCCGGTCTCCACGCCGCTCACCTGGGACGAGCTGGCCGATCTCAAGGACCCGCGCGAGCTCAACCTCTTCACCGTCCCCGACCTCCTCGCCGACGGCGACCGCTGGGCGCAGATCGACGAGAAGGCGTACGCCCTCACGCCCCTGCTCGAGCTGTGGGAGAAGCTGCCCGGAGGCGAGCTCAACTTCCCGCCTGACTACCCGAAGATGCCGGGGGAGCCGCCTCGGGTACAGCCGAGCAAGAAGGTCGCCTCCCACTGGGACCAGGACGGCAACAGAATCGAGTGAGAGCCGCTTTGACAGGCTCCCCACAGGTTCGGCACAGGCCGGAGATATGAACGATCGGTGAACTCCCGGAGTCGCATCAGTGACTGTCCCGGGAGGAAAACTGAATGGGTTGGTTGAACCGACGCCTACGCGTCGACCATGACAAGACCGATCATCACAAGACCGCGGCCGAGGATGCTCCGACGCAGCCGACCGGCTACCAGGAGACCGCGAGCAGGCTGCACTCCTTCAACCGCTACGAGATCAAGTATCTGATCGACGAGCTGAAGGTCGCCCAGCTTCGCGAGGAGCTCGAGGCCCGGATGGAGGCCGACCCGTACTCACCACTGGGCGGCTACCCGGTGACGTCGGTCTACTACGACACCGAGGACCTGCGGTTCTACTGGGAGAAGATCGAGGGGCTCCGGTTCCGCCGCAAGCTCCGGATGCGCCTCTACGGCCAGCCGGCGAGCTGCACCGAGGAGACCCCGGTCCACGTCGAGATCAAGCAGCGGGTGAACCGGGTGACCCAGAAGCGCCGCCTCTCGCTGCCCTACGAGCAGGCCCGCCGGTGGCTCGACGAGCGTGAGGAGCTCGATCTCGATGTCGGGGGCACCTCGCGAGGCTTCGTCAACGAGGTCACCTCGCTGGTCGGCAACCTCGACCTGCGGCCGATCGTCACCACCGGCTACCAGCGCGAGGCTTTCGTGGGCCGCGAGGCCGACCTCGGCCTGCGCGTCACCATCGACCACCGCGTGCACGGCCGCGACCGCGACTTCCACTTCGCCTCCGCCGCGGAGAACCGGTTCCTGATCCCGCCGAAGCTGGCGATCGTCGAGCTCAAGGCCAACGAACGGGTGCCCTACTGGGCGACCGACCTGACCGCACGGCTCGACATGTCGGTGGTCCGGATCTCGAAGTACTGCCAGTCCGTCGAGGCCTTCTCGCTCGCCCCGAGCTCACGCTACGGCGCGACCGAGAACGTCCTCGCCCCGAACCCCGACCTCGTCACCACTCCCTGATCCCTCACCGATCCCTCGACGGATCTCTGCACAGGAAGCTCCCATGAATCTCGATTTCCAAGATCTCAGCTCCACCTTCACCGTCTTCGACATCGTGGCGTCGCTGACGCTGTCGTTCGTGCTGTCGGCGATCATCGGCTACGTCTACCGGGCCACCCACAAGAACGTCTCCTACAGCCAGTCGTACGTCCAGACGCTGGTGCTCGCGGGCATGGTCGTCTCGCTCATCATGCTCGTCGTCGGCTCCAACATCGCGCGGGCGTTCGCGCTGGTGGGTGCGCTGTCGGTGATCCGGTTCCGCAACGCCGTGAAGGAGACCCGCGACGTCGGCTTCATCTTCTTGGTGATGGCGATCGGGATGACGACCGGCACCCGGTTCTACCTGCTCGCGATCGCGGCCACGGTGATGATCTGCCTCGTGCTCGTCCTGATGAACAAGTTCAACTGGTTCAAGCTCGACGTGCAGCGTCAGGTGGTCAAGGTCCAGGTGCCGCCCGAGCCGGAGTACACCTCGGTCGTCGAGGACCTGATGATCCAGCACTGCTCCGACTTCGAGCTGGTCTCGACCGAGTCCGTACGCTCCGGGGCGCTGATCGAGCTCTACTACACCGCGCAGCTGAAGAAGGGCAGCAGCTCGCGAGAGCTGCTGCAGGCACTCTCCGCGGTCAACAGCGGCCAGCGCGTCACCGTGCTGACGGGCTACGACCAGACCGACCTGTGATGCCTGGATCCATCGACGCCGAGCCCGACTCGACCGTCCCGCGCAAGCGCCTCCGGCACCGGCTGCCCCGGTCCTGGCGCCAGCACTGGAAGCTCGTCGCGCTCCTGGGCGCCTTCTCCCTTGCGCTGCTGGTCACGCTCCATGATGTGGGCATCAAGCCCTACATCACCGGCGACGTCGAGATCGCAGCGGCCGAGATCACCGAGGACATCGCCGGCTCCGTCGACCTCTTCGACACCTCCGTCGACCACGAGCTCTCCATCGACATCACCGACGTCGAGTACGAAGACATGGTCGACAGCTACCAGAAGGACGGCGAGAAGAAGTGGGTCACCGCGACGGTGACCATCGACGGGACCGTCATCAACGACGTCGCGGTCCGGCTCAAGGGCAACTCGACCCTGATGGGGCTGCGCGGCACCGGGGGAGCCGGCGAGGGTGGTCCCGGCCGGGGCGGCATGCAGCCCCCAGAGGGAATGGAGCTCCCCGAAGGCATGCAGATGCCGGAAGGGATGCAGATGCCGGAAGGGATGCAGATGCCCGAGGGCATGGAGCCCCCCGATGGGATGGAGATGCCCGAAAGCGGGATGGGCGGCGGCGTGGGCGGCGGCGGGATGGCCGCGATGTCCCAGGCGTCGGCCGACGACCCGACCTCCCTCCCGCTGCTGCTCAGCTTCGACGAGAACGTCGAGGGCCGTGCGTACCAGGGCATGACCGAGATCTCCGTACGTCCCGGCAGCCCGGTCATCAACGAGGCCATGGCCCTCTCCCTGACCAAGGAGGCGGGTCTCCCGACCCAGGACTACGGCTATGCCGTCTACTCGGTCAACGGCAGCGACACGACGACTCGTCTGCTGCTCGCCCACCCCGACGAGAACATGGCGAACAACCTGTTCGACTCCCCGGGTTACCTCTACAAGGCCGACGCGTCCTCGCAGCTCGCCTACGTCGACGACGACCAGTCGTCCTACAACGACCAGTTCAAGCAGATCAACTCCAGTGACGAGGGGACCCTGCAGCCGATCATCGACTTCCTGAAGTGGATGGACGAGGCCGACGACGAGGAGTTCGCCGCCGACCTGGACGAGTGGGTCGACGTGAACTCGCTGGCGGACTATCTGGCGATGCAGAACCTGATCACGAACAGCGACGACATGAGCGGCCCGGGTCAGAACTACTACCTCTGGTACGACCTGGAGTCCGAGAAGCTCTCGGTGATCTCCTGGGACCTCAACCTCGCCATGCAGGGGAACGCCACCCTCGGTCCCGACGACGAGAACGGCATGGGCGGCGGCATGTTCGGCGGTGGGAACCGCGGAGCCGGCGGAACCGGCGGAGCTGGCGGCATGCGGGGCGGGAACGCGCTCAAGGAGCGGTTCCTGGCGTCCGAGGAGCTGAAGGCCGTCTACACCGAGGCGTACTGGAAGCTGTTCGACAAGGTGTACGCAGACGGCACGGCCGCCGACACGGTCGCGGGGCTTGCCGAGTCGGTGCCGACCAGCGACGCACTGAGTGCCGCGGACCTCGAGACGGCGATCGACTCGATGACGGACTGGGTCGACCAGCGCACGAGCACCTTGAAGAAGGCACGGAAGGAGTGAGCGGATAGCAGAAGTGCCCACTCAGCGCGGATCCCCCGATCGCACGAGCAGGCACTTCTTCGTCGCTGGATCCCCCCGGAACAGCGAACCCCAAGATACTAGGGGAATGCGAGCCACAACTGCCACGTGAAGCCGGTAACAGAGCGGTAACCTTTGATGTGTTACCCGTCACACGCGATGCGTTCAGTGGTCATGGGGACGAAACGTCCTACATTCCGGTGATTCCTTCGCCTTCGCCGGCCTGCTCGTCGAAGTTCTCGTGCTCGATCAGGTGCAGGACAGGCACGTGGAGGTGGCGTCGGGCCTGGTGGGTCCAGTCGACGTGGAAGAACTCGGCGACCACGTGCGGGCGGGTCATGATGATCGCCTCCCGGCCGTCGACGGCCTCGACCTTGGCGCGCAGCGCCTTGACCGGGTCCTGGACGAGCTCGCCGTGGGCGGCGGCGCCGGAGGACTTCAGGACCTTCAGGGTCTGCTCGAGCGCCTTCTCGGCCTCGTCCTTGGCCTCCTCGCGCACCGCGTCGAGGTCGATCTCGTTCATCATCATCGCCGAGCCGAGGTATTCGGCCGCGCTGAGCGTGCCCATCGCCGACTCGATCCGTGCTGCGGCGTCCTCCAAGGGAAGCAGCACGTGGTAGACCGGGTCCTCGACCCCCTCGTGGAGAGAGTGGACCCGGGTTGCGTCGTCGAGGGTGATTGCCTGCTCGACCAGGAGTACGACGTCGTAGCTCATGAGTCCGACCCTAGCCGGATTTATCTGAGCTTTTGAGCAGGACCCCCGAGCACTTCGGACAGCTCGTACGCCACGGGTTCCTCGAGCTGCTCGTAGCCGCACGACTCCGGGTCGCGGTCGGGTCGCCAGCGCTTGAACTGGGCGGTGTGCCGGAACCGGCGTCCCTCCATGTGGTCGTAGCCCACCTCGAGCACCCGCTCCGGCCGCAGCGGGGTGAAGGACAGGTCCTTCCCCTGGCTCCAGCGGCTCTGGGTGCCGGGAACCCGGTCGGGGTTGGCGGTCAGGAACTCCTGCCATCGTCGCCACGGGTGTTCCTCGATGGGGACGACCAGCTCCTGGAGCTCTTGCCACAGCTCGGCGCGTCGCGCGGCGGTGAAGGACGCCGAGACCCCGATGTGCTGCAGCTCCGGCTGACCGTCCTCCCCGGGGGCGTACAGACCGAGCAGCAGGCTCCCGAGCAGCGGGTTCTCCGGTGTGGAGGTCTTGTGCTCGCGGTAGCCGGCCAGGACCACGTCAGCCGTACGCGAGTGCTTGATCTTCAACATCGTCCGCTTGTCGGGGACATAGGGAGCGTCCAGCGGCTTGGCCATGACCCCGTCCAGTCCGGCGCCCTCGAACCGGGTGAACCAGTCCTGGGCGACCTCCGGGTCGGTCGTAGTCGTGCACAGATGGATGTTGTCCGAGGTCACCGAGGCGAAGGCGCCCTCCAGTGCCGCCCGCCGCTCGGTCAGCGGTCGTTCCAGGAACGACTCCTCGCCCAGCGCGAGCAGATCGAAGGCCGCGTACGCAGCGGGCGTCTCCTCCGCCAGCAGGCTGATCCGCGACGCCGCCGGGTGGATCCGCTGCTGCAGCACCTCGAACTCCAGCCGGTCCCCGATCGCCACGAAGATCTCCCCGTCGAGCACGATCTTCTCCGGCAGCGCCTTCCGCAGCGCCTCGACAACCTCGGGGAAGTAGCGCGTCAACGGCTTGGTGTTCCGCGAGGCCAGCTCCACCTCGTCCCCGTCCTTGAACACGATGCACCGGAACCCGTCCCACTTCGGCTCGAACGCGTACCCGCCGTCGGCCGGCACGCTCTTCACGGGCTTCGCCAGCATCGGCAGGATCGGCGGCATCACAGGAAGGTCCACCTGCTCACCGTAAGCGATGCGGCGCTCCCGGAGGTCGGGCTTGTCGAGACCTACTCCGCGGGCAGCAGCACGGTCGACAGCATCACCCGCTGCTTTCCGGCCGTCTCCTCGAGGTACGGCGCGAGCAGCTCGTTGAAACCCTGCTGGATCCGAGCGAGGTCGTCCGCGTCGACGTACATCGCGCCCGTGCCGAATCCGAGGTGGCTGCGAGTCACCTCGCCGAGGATCAGCGAGCCCTCGAACGTACGCAGCAGCTCCCCGACGAAGGCGAGGAACCCAGCCCGGAGCTGGTCGTCCGAGAGCGTCGCGAGCTCGGACTGCTCGACGTGGGCCATCTGCTCGCCGAGCGTGTAGGTGCGCTCGACGGTGCCTCGCACCCGCCGCTCCGATGCCACGGCGAGAACGCCGGCGTCGACGAGCGCGGCGATGTGTCGGTACAGCGTCGCCTGGGGCACGTCGGTCATCAGCTCCCGCAGCTGAGCAGTGGTCAGGTCGCGACCACCCACCGCCTGCAGGATCCGCAGGCGGACGGGGTGCGCGACGACGGCGGCGATATTGCCTTGCGGCGGCATGAGGACCTCCATTATTCTCATTCTGAGAATGTTCCTGATCTGAGCATATTCTAGGAGACGAGATGACGACCCTCCGTGTCGAGGACCACGTGCTGACGCTCACCTTTCCCGGCTGGGAGCGCCTGATCGCGGGCCGCGCGGCCCACTCCGTCGCCATCACAGCGATCGACTCGGTTGAGATGCTGCCGGGCTGGAGCTCGGAGATCCTGGGCTGGCGCTCCGGGCTGGTGATCTCCGGTTTCCGCAAGCTGGGCACCTTCCGTCACCCCGACGGCACCCGTCGGCTGGTCTCGATGACGCGCGGACTGCCGCTGCTGAGGATTCGGCTTCACGACCGGGAGGCCGGCGCCGGCTTCGACGAGCTGCTGGTCAGCACCCCGGACGCCGCCGAGCTGGTCGCTCGGCTCGACGCCCGGGCGCGCTCGTGAACGCGGCGATCTCGGCTTGGCGCGAGACGCTCGACGGCCCGATCCTGCGGGCCGAGGGCCTGGCCAAGTCCTTCGGGCCGGTGCCGGCGCTGACCGCGGTCGATCTCCTCGCCCTGCCGGGAAGGGTGACGGGCTTCATCGGACCCAACGGTGCCGGCAAGAGCACCACGCTGCGCATCCTCACCGGCCTCGTTCGCGCGGACCAGGGCACCGCGACGATCGATGAGGTCCCGTACGCATCGCTGAGCCGTCCGTCGCAGATCCTGGGGGTCGTCGGCGATCTGGCCGGCGCCCACCCGGGGATGACTCCGCGCGGCCACCTGCAGACCCAGGCCGCGCTGATCGGCGCACCCCGCGAGTGGGTCGATCAGGTGCTCGACGAGACCGGCCTGCACGACGTGGCGGGGCGACGGATCCGCGGGTTCTCGACCGGGATGAAGCAGCGGCTCGCCCTCGCGGCCGCGCTGCTGGGGCGGCCCTCCGGGCTGATCCTCGACGAGCCGACCGAGGGTCTGGACCCCTCGGGCATCGTCTGGCTGCGCGGCCTGCTGCGTGCCTTCGCAGATGCCGGTGGGACGGTGCTGGTCTCCAGTCACGTGCTCACCGAGCTGCAGCAGGTGATCGACGACCTGGTGCTCATCGCCGGAGGACGTTCGCTGTGGTCGGGCTCCCTGTCCGACTTCACCGCCGAGCACGCCTCCTTGGAGGAGGCCTACCTGAGCATGATCGAGAAGGAGATGGCATGCGCCGGCTGAACGACGCGGTCCGCGGAGAGGCCGTGCGCCTGACCGGGACCCGGTTGCCCCTGTGGACGCTGCTCACCGCAGCAGCGTGCGGAGGGCTGCTCACCGGGATCGTCGGCCTCACCGGCCCGGAGAACGCGACCCCGCCGATGCCTGGCCTGGACACGGTCGAGGGTGTCTCGGCGGTCCTGAGCCTGCTCGGGGTCACCCTCTTCGCTCCTGCGCTGATCGGCACCGTGGCGATCACCGGCGAATACCGGCACCGCACCGTCGCCACCACGTTCCTCGCGGTCCCGCGGCGCGGTCAGGTGCTGACCGCGAAGCTGATCGTCTACGGAGCGCTCGGCGTGGCGTACGGCCTGGTCCTGGCGCTCGCCGCCGTCATCGGCATCTATGCCGCCACCTTCGTCAACGGGATCGAACCGGGGCTCGGCCTCGCCGCCGTCGTGGGCACCACGGTGCGCTATGGCCTCGCCGCGGCCATCTACATGCTGCTCGGCGTCGCCATCGGCGCCGTCGCGCGCCACCAGCTCCTCGCGATCGGCATCACGCTCGGCTACTTCTACCTCGTCGACAACCTGGTGATGATCCTTCCAGGCATCAACATCGCCTATCCGTTCCTGCCCGGCGGTGCCACCGCGTCGCTCACCGGCTCGACGGCCCTGCTCGAGATGGTCGCGGCCGAGACGGGGCTCAGTGGCCCCGTGGTCCAGACCCCGCTCCTCGGCGCCCTCGTCCTCCTCTTCTACGTCCTGGCCGCATCCGCGCTAGCCGCCGTCGTCTCCCTGCGTCGCGACGTGGTCTAGCCGGTCAGGTCGTCGCGGCGGCGTAGCGCTGCAGGAAGAGTGCCTCGGTCAGTGCCATGGTCGAGATCTCCCGCGGGTCCACGCTCTCGTTCGGCGCGTGGATCAGCGCCTGCGGCTCCTCCACGCCCATCAGGATGATCTCGGCGTCGGGGTAGGTGTCGGTGAAGACGTTGCACAGCGGTATCGAGCCGCCCTGCCCGAGGGTTGCCATCGGCTTCTCGTAGGCCTCCAGCATAGCCGCGCCCATCGCCCGGTAGGCCGGTCCGTCGATCGTGGCCCGGAACGGCGAGCCGGTGGCTTCCACCTCGATGGTGACGTGGACACCCCAGGGTGCGGCCCGGTGCAGGTGCGCTTCGAGCGCCTTCTGCGCCACGTCCGGCGCGAGCCCGGGTGGGATGCGGAGGTTCAGCCGCGCCGCGGCCCTGGGCACGATTGCCGCCGCCGAGCCGACCACGGGTGGGCAGTCGATGCCGAGTACCGTGACCGACGGCCGGGCCCACAACATGTCCGACACCGAGCCGTCACCGAGCAGATGGACCCCGTCGAGCAGTCCGGCGTCGCTGCGGAACTGCTCGCGCGGGTATGGCTCTCCCTCCCAGTGTCGGGTGTTGTCCAGCCCCTCGATCGTGGTGTTGCCGGCTGAGTCCCGCAGGCCGGCCAGCATCGCGATCAGGGCCGCGAGGGCGTCCGGGGCGGCACCGCCGAACATGCCGGAGTGCACCTCCGAGGCCAGGGCTTCGACAGTGACGACCACGTTGACCATGCCGCGCAGGCTGACGGTTGCCGCCGGTTGGCCGACGGCCGCGTTTCCGGTGTCGCAGACCAGGATCGTGTCGGCGCGGAGCAGGTCCGCGTTGTCGACCACGAACGCCTCCAGGCCCCCGGTGCCCTGCTCCTCGGACCCCTCCACGACCAGCTTGAGGTTCACCGGTACGTCCTGCCCCAAGGCGCGCAGCGCCAGGAGGTGCATGAGGATGTTGCCCTTGCAGTCCGCCGTGCCGCGGCCGTACCAGCGCCCGTCCTTCGCGACCAGCTCGAACGGCGGTGTCTGCCAGGCGGCGTCATCGAGCGGCGGTTGCACGTCGTAGTGGGCGTAGAGCAGCACCGTGGGCGCGTCGGGCCGGGCGCACGGTCGAGAGCCGACGACGGCGTTGCTGCCGTCCGGGGTCTCCGCCAGCCGGGCATCGTCGAACCCGAGAGCCGCGAAGTGGTCGAGCACCCACTGCGCGGCACGGTGGCACTCCTCGGGCGGGAACTGGCGCGGGTCGGCGACCGACTTGATGGCGACCAGCTCGGCAAGCTCCGCTCGAGCCTGGGGCATGAGCTCCGTGATGCGGCTCCTCAGATCCATGTCTCACTCGCCTGCCACGTCATCGGTCTCGAGGTCGTCGACGAACTCGTTGAAGTCGTCCAGCTCGTCGGGGCAGTAGATCTCGATGATCAGCTTCTGGCCTTGGAAGACCCGGCTGTCGGCGACCACCGGGCGCGCCCCGGGACCGGTAGCGCCGTTCGCGAGCTGCGAGAGCAGGATGGCGCGATTCAGCGCGTCGTTCGGGTTCTCGCAGGTCGCCCCACCGTCCGCGCCCAGGACCCGCACGATCCGGTCCTTGTCCGGGGTGTAAGCGCCGGCGTCCTCGAGGGCCGCGATCAGCTCATCGGCCTTCTCCTCGGCTTCCCGGGTCTCCCGGGCCGAGCTGAAGGCGATCAGCCCGGCGACGACGAGGACGCCGAGGAGGACCAGGGCGGTGATGTAGATCCAGTTGCGTTCGCGCTTGCTCTGCGTCTCCGTCGGGGTGCTCATGACGGGGTCACCTCCTGCGGCTCAGGCTGCTTCCACGACGGCTTGCGGAAGCGGTAGAACAAGAACGGCACGAGGAGCCCGAGCCCGAGTGCGCCGCCGCCGACGATCGCGAAGTAGACACCCGAGCTGCCGGACGAGAACTGCGAGGGCGGGATGAAGCCGACCAGGAGGGCGGCAAGGGAGGCCGCGAAGCCGACGCCGCACATCCCGACGAGCATGGGCGCGCGGTAGCCGCGCGGGTGGTCGGGGTGCTTACGGCGTAGCTGGATCGCGGCCACGAACATCAGCAGGTACATGATCAGGTAGACCTGGGTGGTGATGACGGAGAAGATCCAGTAGGCGCTGGACACGTCTGGGATCAATGCGTAGGCCAGGCCGATCACGGTGGTGATCAACCCCTGGACGACCAGGATGTTCTGCTGGACACCGTTCTTGTTGAGCTGCTGCAGGAAGGGCGGAAGGTAGCCCTCCTGGCGAGAGATCAGCAGCAGGCCCTTCGACGGCCCGGCCAGCCAGGTCAGCATGCCGCCGAGGGATGCGGTGACCAGCATGATGCCCACGATCGGGGTCAGCCACTGCCAGCCGAAGTTCGCGAAGACCGCGTCGAAGGCCTGCATCACACCAGCGGTGAGGGACAGCTCCTCAGCGGGCACGACCCAGCTGATCGCCAGCGCCGGCAGGATGAAGATCGCCAGGACCATGCCCATGGCCAGGAACATCGACTTCGGGAACTCCTTGCCCGGGTCCTTCAGCGAGGACACGTGAACCGCGTTCATCTCCATGCCCGAGTAGGAGAGGAAGTTGTTGACGATGAGCACGAGGCTCGAGAGCCCGGCCCACACCGGGAAGATGTTCTCGGCGGTCATCGGAGCCGCGGACTCGTTGCCCTGCCCGAGGAAGACGACGCCGAGAAGGACCAGTACGACGCCCGGGATCAGGGTTCCGATGATCAGGCCGCCGCTGGCGAGGCCCGCGACGCCCTTGGTGCCGCGTGAGGAGATCCAGACACCGGACCAGTACACGACGATGATCACGCACGCGGTCCACACCCCGCTGCTGGCCAGCTCCGGATTGAACACGTACGCCAGGGTGCTCGCCACGAACCCCAGCAGGCTCGGGTAGTAGAAGATCGTCATCGCGAACTGGCACCACACGGCCAGGAAGCCCATCGGCTTGGAGATCCCCTCCGAGACCCACTTGTAGATGCCGCCCTCCCAGCCCGACGCGAGCTCCGCGGAGACCAGCGAGGTCGGCAGCAGGAACACGATGGCCGGAAGCAGGTACAAGAAGACGCAGGCCAGGCCGTAGACCGCCATCGTCGGCGCCGCACGCAGGCTGGCGACCGAGCTGGTGGTCATCATCGCCAGCGCCACCCACGAGATCCAGGCGGTGGGCGGGATCTTGGCTCGCGTTGCCAGGTCCGCTGCTGCGTCCCCTGCGCTCATGGTGACCACCGCACCGGCGCGGGGATCCTGCAAGATCTGGTCATCCTCATCACTCCTTGCGAAAAAGCGACGGCAGCTGATGGCTCAGATTAGGAACGACACTCGCGCGTGTGGCTCATCCCAAAAGGATGATTCGTGCCTGACCATCTGTGGTTATCGTCCTCACCAGGAGGACACGATGACCACGACACAGTCACCAGTGCCGATCACGACCGAGGACTACACGGCTCGGATGAGCCGTGCGGTGGCCGACGCGACCGAAGCGGGGCTGGACGGGCTTCTCGTGACGCCCGGTCCTGACCTGGTGTGGCTCACCGGCTACCAGCCCACGGCCATCACCGAGAGGTTGACCGCGCTCGTCCTCGCTCCCGGCCGGCAGCCGACGCTGCTGGTGCCGACGCTGGAGCGGCCGGACGTCGAGCATGCCGTGGGTGCACCGGGCCTCTCGATCGTCGACTGGGCGGACGGCGAGGATCCGTTCGTACGCGCCAGCACCTTGATCCCCGCCCGCGCGAGGATGGGAATCGCCGACTCGGCATGGGCGATGCACCTGCTCGGACTGCAGGCCGCGTTGCCCGAATCCTCCTATCGGTCGCTGACACAAGCCCTCCCCATGCTGCGAGCGGTGAAGGACTCCAAGGAGCTGGCCCGGCTGGCAGCTGCCGGGGCCGCCGCGGACGCGGTCTACGAGCAGATCCTCGGAGTCCGGTTCGCCGGCCGGAAGGAGACGGACGTGGCCGCCGACCTGGCCCGCCTGCTGCGGGAGTCCGGCCACGAGCAGGTCGACTTCACGGTGGTCGGCTCAGGCCCGAACGGCGCCAACCCTCATCACGAGGCCGGCGACCGCACCATCGAGGTCGGCGATGCGGTCGTCCTCGACTTCGGTGGGCTGATGTACGGCTATGGCTCGGACACCAGCCGCACGGTGTGCGTGGGCGAACCTTCCGCGCTGATCCGCGAGGTCCACGACGTCGTCCGCGCGGCGCAGCAGGCAGGAGTCGAAGCAGTACGCCCGGGCGTTGCCTGCAAGGAGATCGACCGGGCCGCTCGCAAGGTGATCACGGAGGCGGGGTACGGCGAGCGGTTCATCCACCGCACCGGCCACGGCATCGGCACCACGACGCACGAACCGCCGTACATGATCGAGGGCGAGGAGCAGCCGCTGGTGCCCGGGATGTGTTTCTCCGTCGAGCCCGGGATCTACCTCCCCGGAGAGTTCGGTGTCCGAATCGAGGACATCGTCACGGTCACCGAGTCGGGCGGCAGGCGCCTGAACCGCACGGAGCGAGACTTGAAGGTCGTCGGCTGAGACCTCAGGATCCTCAGGCGTGGCCGCCCTGCACTTCCTTGGCTGCGGCCTTGATGTCTTCCGCCTCGACCTTCTCGACGGTGGACTGAACGATGGTCTCTGCCCGCTCGAGGGCCTTGCGGATCTTGATCTCGCCGGGGTCCGAGACCAGGGCGAGCAGGCCGGAGTGTCCCGGTGTGATCGCATTCTCGAGCCGCTCCGCGAGCTCCTTGTTGTGGTGGCGCTGTCGCAGCTTGCCGACGAGCGCCCCGGCGCCGCCTGCGACCGCGGCACTGCCGAGGATCGACGGTGGGAAGACCACGCCGAGCGCGATGCCGCCGACGACGCCCCACTTGAGTCCCGACTTCGTGCTGTGGTCGGTCGCCTTCTGGATCTCCAGCCGGCCCTCGGCCGAGCGGTTGACCACGATGACGCCCTCGATCTCGACGGTGCGGCCGTCCTCAGCCGACTTGAGCGCCTCGTACGCCTCCCACGCCATGTCGGTGTCGCTGAAGTCCGCGATGATGAGGGTGTAGGCGCCGTCGGACACGGAGGCCGCGCTCACCTCGACGTCGGGGGTGTTCTCGTCTGCCATGACATCCGCTCCTTGGTGGTTGGGGTTCCACTCTCGAACGGTCCGTGGCCCGGCGGCATCACCCGTAGCGGGTGGGGTGGGCGTGCCGCTAAGAGGCCCCGATGATCACTGGCCCTGACGCGATCGGCGCCAGAACCCCCACGCCCAGGTGAGGAGCAGGGCTCCGAGGATCGACCCGATCAACCCGGTCGGGTGGAGATCGAGGCCGTTGCCGGTCGCGAGGCTGAGCCCCAGACCGCCGATGAAGGAGCCCAAGAGGCCCGTCACCGCCGCAGTGGTCCAATCGATCTCCTTCATCGAACGACCGAGAACGAGTTGTGCCACGCCGCCTGCCACGATGCCGAACAGGATGATCGCGATGATGAGCATGTCGGCAACTTATCGCATCCAGGTGCTCTCATTCCGGTGTTGAACAACACTGCTCGACAATGTCGCCTTGATATGGACGTCGACGGAGCCAAACCCATCCACGCATGCTGATCCCGGCGCTCAGGCGCTGCGGGTCTGGAGCCAGGTGACGCGTCCTCCGACCGCGTTCGTGTCAGCGTTCGACGGGACTCGGGGTGAGCAGGGACACGTCCAGGTCGCTGTTGCGGAGGCGGTAGACCTGAAGCCTCAGGTCGTAGTACTTCTCCGTCTCCCCGACCCAGTCCATGCCGATGCGGCGTGCGGCGTGGATGCCGTGCTCGTTCCGGGGTCGTACGACGGCGAAGATCTCCTCCTCGCCGTTGGCGAACGCGTAGTGGGCGAGAGCGTGCCCGGCTTCCGAGCCCAGTCCCTGGCCCCACGCCCAGGGGGCGAGCTGGTAGCCCACCTCCAGGTCTTCGCCTTCCGGAGGGAGCGGAAGGATCTGTGCCGAGCCTGCGATACGGCTGGTCTCGATCTCCTCGACCACCCATCGGCCGGTCGCGCGGCCGGCGGGTCCGGGAGGCGCGGCGAGCCAGTTGCTGATCGTCGCCCGCATGGTGTCGACATCGGCGACCTGTTCCATGGCCGGCGCCAGCCACCGGGAGACCTCGGCGCTGCCGTAGATCTCGAGTGCCGCGGGAGCGTCGTCCTCGCGCCAAGGCCGAAGCCGCACCCGCGCCGTACGAATGGTCGATCCATCGATCGTGACGTCATCAGCCAACGTGAGCTCCTCGAAACGGTGTGCCGCGCCCGCCGACATCGCGTCGAGGAGACGGGGTGCGACACGGACGGTGGACTCGACGATAGCGCGCTCCGCCCAGCCCGGCGATGGATCATGCTGAGTCAGTGCGGTGTGCACAGCCGTTGCCGTCTACAGTTGTCCCGTGCGTTTCGGCGTACGTTCCCCGGTTGGTCTGCCGGCAGGGCCCGCCTGACTTTGAATCAGGACTAGCGACGTAGGTTCGACTCCTACCCGGGGAGCAGAAATCCCGCTCTGAACTGCGCCTTTGCAGATCAAGGCGGGCCTTCTCGTTCCGGATGGCACACGAGGATGGCACACGACGGATCAGATTCGGTCCCGGTTGCTCGCCCTGGTCTTCACCGCTCTGCACCGTGTCATCAATTTCTGTGCCGTCAATGCTTCGGGTGTTGCTCTCGATGTCGTTGCTGATTACGACCTCGATATTCGTCACGTCCGGCTGTGGGTTGTCTCCCGGCATCAGTGCTGGCAGGCCGCTAATGGCGTCAAGTGCCATGCACAAGGCACCGGCAAGGTTCGCGACTCGCTTCGCCCACTTCGTGCCCGCGATCTGATCCCACAAGTCGGGACGCCGCCGAGTTGACCCGATCAGCGCATCGGTTGCACGCTCGATGCGCGCTGTGCCCGTGATCTCCGCGTCAAAAAGAGATCCCTCGACCTCGACAAGGCGCGCCAAAATGAAGTCTTTGACCTCGGGCGAAAGGTCATCGGTGTCCGATGCGTCTCGGATCAGGTCTTGGACTTGCTTGAGCAGACGCTCGCGCGTATCGGGCTGGATCCATGGCTGGGGGCGAAGGGTATGAAGGTGCCAATCGATGTGCTCTAGTCCGCGCCGTCCTGCCGGATCGATCTGCGAGAAAGTGCGTTCATCGACTGGTTCCGCGTCATGGTGAAGTAATCCACGGCGCGCTCGATTTGATCGAAGTCGGAGAGAAGCAGAAAGGCGGTTGATTGAGCCCGTCGCGGTCCGGCTAGGGGTACCCAAATTTGGGGACGCCGACTCCGGGCGGTGGGGGGGTCGTACGTCCGAGGACAAGCCACTTGGCGACGCCGGACTAGTTCCACTCGCGGGCGAGCCGGTTGCGACGGTCCTCTTCTCGCTTGGAGTAGGCGGCCGCGCGGATCGCTTCGTCCGACTCCAGCCCGCTGCCCAGCGCGCCGCCGACAGTGGCCGCCGACGCGACGAACCAACTCAGGACGAACAGGTCCCCGTAGCCAAGCGACATGCGGAGGTAGCCGCCCATGATGGCGGGGTCGAGGACGAACAGCGCCCACACCAGGTTCAGGACGTAGAGCGCGATATAGCAGATGATCACCCCGGCGGTCAGGGTCACCAGCGTCGAGGTGTTGTAGAGACGCGACCTCTCCCGGGCTTGAGCGGAGTTGTCGTCCGGCCTGTCCCACAGTCCACCGTCGATGACGAGCCAACCGACGACGAGGGCGATCGAGGCGATCGATGCGATGACGAGGCGCCACCAGGACAGCGACCCGGCCAACAGCCACACGGTGGAGTTGATGGTGGCGATGGCCCCGGTCGTGAGTGCCGCGACCAGCGCTGTCTTGAGCCCGGGCACGAGCAGCCACGGCCGGTTGGCGAGAACCATGCCCAGGAGCAGCCGCCAGCGGCCACTGCGCCGAGGCAGCGGCACTCGGTGCCCGTTCTCGGAGGTGGGGTCGGCCATCCCGCTGACGACGTCGCGCAGTGCGTGTCTACTGCGCTTGTGCATGCGAAGGCCGCCGAGCGCGGGCAGCGACAGCACCGCCGTACGTTGCTGCGGGTCGGTGTCGACCAGCAGGTATCGGCCGTCGCCGCCGCGAAGGGGGAGCTCGGTGAGCCCGACGACCACGTCCCAGTGACGTTCCTGAGCCCGATCCGTCAGCCGTGACAGCGCGGCCTCCACGTCCTCGCAAGCGACCGTGAACGGCTCACTGACTACCTCGATGTCCCAGTCGCGCCGATCCTCGCGGTTCGGCCGATAGCGGTCGCCGAACGCGCGCGCGATCTGAGTGGGCTTGGCGGGGTCGGCTACGAGGCCGACTTGAAGTGGCGTCATTCTGCCGAGGTACCCACGCCGCTCGCAGAAGACACCTCGGCAGATGGGTCGACTGCCTGCACGGGCTCGGAAGGTCGGTCGGAACGTCCCTACGGCTCGAGAAGGCCAGGGGTTCGAATCACCACGCTGGTGATCTAGGAGTCGCCAACCTGGACGGCACACAAGCGGCACACCGACCTAGACGCAGTCGCCGCTACTCAGTGGCACTCGTTCCCGCTCGGAGGCAGGTGGGAGCGTGCCTTTGAATCAGGACTAGCGACGTAGGTTCGACTCCTACCCGGGGAGCAGAGCGGCCGCGGCTGGTCCGCCGCGCCATGGCAGAGTACGGCCATGACCGCGTACTGGGTGAGCGTCTATCAAGAGATCCGCGACGAGCAGAAGATGGCCGCCTACTCGGCACTTGCTGGACCTGCGTTGAAGGCGGCGGGAGGCAGGATCATCGCGCGCGATCTCCCGGCGAAGGTCTATGAGGCGGGCATCGAACAGCGCGTGGTCATCATCGAGTTCGACTCCGTCGAGGCCGCGACCGCCGCGCACGACAGCCCCGCCTACCAAGAGGCCCTCGCGGCGCTCGGGGACGGCGTCGTGCGTGAGATCCGCATCGTTCCCGGGGTGTAGCCCGCGCCGCGAGTGAGCTCGCCTTCCTCGGCGCTCACTCTCTCGGCGCGGTTCACGCGGCGTGGCGGCGGAGGAAGCCGCGGAGGATGTCGTTGAACGCCTCCGGGGCCTCGAGGTTGCTGACGTGGCCGCAGTCGGGGATGACGGCGAGATCGGCGCCCGGGATCCGGCGCTCGAACTCGTGGGCGACGGACAGCGGCGAGCGGGCGTCGAGGGCGCCCCAGATGAGCTGGGTGGGCGCCTGGATCGTGTCGAGGACGTCGGTCAGGTCGGCGTGGGCCATGGCGGTCAGGGCGGTCAGCATGCTGTGGCGGCGTACGTCGGCGGACATCGCCTCCAGCAACGGCTCGAACGCCGGCGGGGGAGAGCCGGCAAAGAGTCCTGGGAGGGTCGGGTCGAAGCTGCCCTCCGGCTGGTCCCGCAGGCCGGCGAGCCGGGCATCGGCCTCCTCGGCGCCGAGGGAGCCGCGCCAGCCGGCGTAGCCGTCGGCGAGCACCAGGCTTCGCGCTACCGCAGGGTGGCGTCGGTAGAGCTCGAGGATGACGGTCACTCCCCAGGAGATCCCGACGAGGGGGCACGGAGCGACGTCCAGGGCGCGGATCAGCCCGGCCAGGTGGTCGGCGTAGTCGCTCAACGCGAATCCGACGGGTACGTCGCCGGAGCCGCCGGCGCCCGGCTCGTCCCAGGCGATGACGGTGAACTCGTCGGCGAGGGCGTCGAGCTGGGGTGTCCAGGCCCGGCCGTCCTCGGCGCCGCCGTGGACGAACACGACGGCCGGACCGTTTCCGGCCCGCCGGAAGGCGAGGCGCAACCCGTCGATCTCGACGACATCCATGATCCGACGTTAGCGCGCTCGACGACGTCGTAGGCCCTGCCCGAACCCGGGTCCGGGCAGGGGATCCCCCGATGCGCTCGCCGCGTCGTTGTTCGTAGCGTCGGGAGCATGTCGATCCTCGCGAGCCAGAAGGGGCCGGTGGCGCCCCCGGCGCGGGCCGCTGGCCCGACCGTCGTCGCCGTCGCGGTGCTGATGGCGTTGGGCTGCCTGGCATTCGCTGGGGCGAACGTGTTCTTCGAGGCCACCGATCGCTTCGCCGAGGGCCGCTATGCCGAGTACGCCGCCGGGCTCTCGGTGATGAACTGGACCGTCACGAGCCTGAAGGTGCTGGGCGCCGCGGTCGCACTGCTGTCGGTGGCCGCACGCCCGGTCCGGTTCGTGACGCCATGGGTCATGTCGGTGCTTCTCTGGGGTGCCTTCGCGACGCTCGCGCTCGACGCGGTCGGCAGCACGGTGGAGGCCGGTGCGATCCTGCTGGGAGCGAGCGGCGACCCGGCCGACCTCGGCCCGCGGTCGGTGGCGTACCTCCTCGGATCGGTCGTCTCGGCGGCGGGATTCGGGGTGCTCGCCATGTCGTACCTGCGGAGGTACGCCGTCTCGAAGGTCACGGTCATCCTGGGCGTGCTCGGTGGCCCGGTACTCCTCGGAATACTGTTCCTGGGCCTTCCCGGACTGCTCGTCCTTCTCGGGGTCATGCCGCCCGGCTGACCCCGGCCGTCGTCATTGATGGCCACGCGTCGTTCATCTTCGTGTAAGGTCGCCGGGCTTCCTGCGTACGTCCGCGTGTCGCGTTGGTGATTGCGGGGACGCGCAGGGTGGTATGGATACTGGCCTGTATCAAGGTCGTGGGGGAGCAGGGTGTAAAGTCGCCCAAACTAATCGACAAACACTTGGAGGAAGCGTGGGCATGGAGCCGATCATCGGTTACGTACCTGGCGTGTTCGATCTCTTCCACATCGGTCACCTCAACATGCTGCGCCAGGCGCGAGAGCGCTGCGACACGTTGATCGCGGGTGTGGTCTCCGACGAGGTCTGCGAGACGACCAAGGGGATCATCCCGACCGTCCCGCTCGTCGAGAGGCTGGAGATCGTCGAGGCGATCGGGATCGTGGACGCGGTCTACGCCGAGCGCACCACCGACAAGGTCGACTCTTGGCGCGAGGTCGGGTTCACCCACCTCTTCAAGGGCGATGACTGGAAGGGCACCGAGAAGGGCGACACGCTCGAGAAGAAGATGGCGTCGGTCGGTGTCGAGGTCGTCTACTTCCCCTACACGCTCCAGACCAGCAGCACCGCTCTGCGGAAAGCCATCGCGCGAGAGGATGCCCAGGTCTCGTGACCGGCAGTGCCCCCACACCTGGCGGACAGTTCGAGATCTCCGACGATGGGGTCCTTGTCCGGGACTCCTCGACGCCGGTCCTGATCCTCTCCGTCGACGGCCAGTACGTCTGGTCCCTCACCCCCGACCGCGACGGCCACCGGGTCGACGCCGGCACCATGGTGCCGTGGCCGACCGTGCTCACCCGTTTCCTGGACGGCTCCGCGACGGTCACCATCGCCGACTACGACGGCGAGGTGCTCTTCGAGGACAAGGTCGTTCTCGGGTCCGGTGAGGGCAACATCTCGATCGTCGACGGCAGCGGCAACCCGCTCAGCGTCGACAAGGTCGGCCACCTGACCCGCTCCTTCGAGGCCACCGACGAAAGCATCCGCGCGGAGATCCTCGACGGCACCCAGCGCGTCCTCGCCGACCTCCGCGACGTGGTCGGCGTCGAGGCCTACCTCAACTACGGCGCGCTCCTCGGCGCGATCCGCGAGGGCCGGATGCTCGGCCACGACTCCGACACCGACGTCTGCTACCTCTCCACGCACACCGTCCCCGCCGACATCATCACCGAGTCGTACGCCATCGAGCGCATCATGCGCGAGCGCGGCTGGAGCATCCTGCGGATGTCCGGCGGCGACATCAAGGTGCTGCTCGAGGTCTCGGACGGCCGCAAGGTGCACATCGACATCTTCGTGGCGTTCTACGTGCCCGACAAGGACGGCGAGCCGGTCTTCTACCAGCTCGGCAACCGCTCCGGCCGGCTGCGCCGCGAGGCGATCGTGCCGGTCTCGACGATCAACCTGCACGGCTACGACTTCCCGGCTCCCGCCGAGCCCGAGGAGATGCTGGCCTTCATCTACGGCCCGAAGTGGCGCACGCCGGACCCGTCGTTCAAGTACGCGGACCCGCCCGCGGGCGTACGCCGTCTGGACGGCTGGCTGCGCGGTTTCCGCACCGACATGGGGTTCTGGACCGAGTTCCACAACACCCACGGCAGCGAGCTGGAGAGCAAGCAGTCCTACTTCGCGACGCAGGTCGCCAAGCAGCTTCCCGAGGGCGCCAAGGTGGTCGACCTCGGCTCCGGCGCGGTCGGGCGCGACGGTCGCTTCTTCGCCCGCAAGGGACACCAGGTGCACTCGGTGGACTTCTCCCGGGCCGCAGTGGCCGCCGTACGCCGTCGGGCCGAGCGCCACAAGCTTCCGCTGGTCTCCGACCAGCTCATCCTCGGCGAGCTCCGTTCGACGCTGACGCTGGGTGCGCGGCTGGCCCGCGATCCGCACCATCTCTACGCCCGCGACCTGGTCGGCTGCCTCGACAAGGCGGCCCGGCACCAGCTCTGGACCCTGGCGAAGATGGCGCTGCGTCCCGGTGGCGGCAAGCTCTACCTCGAGTTCGCGGCGACCGGTGAGAACCTGCCCGAGCCGAAGCCCGAAGGCCTCGTACGCCGCGTGGACCCTGCCTTGGTCCAGGCCGAGATCGAGGCAGCCGGCGGTGTGGTCGAGCACCTCGAGATCGTCGACGGCCGGGACATGCTCGACGATCCGCTGCCGCGGGTCGCGCGGCTGCGCGCCTCCTGGCCTTCTCCCCAAAATCTGGCACAGCAGTCTGCAGAAGGAAACTGACATGTCCGACGATTCCGGCATCAAGAACATCGCTCGCGGCGCCCGTGACGCGGCCCGTACGCGTGCCTCGCTGGTGCGCCGCATCGAGGCTCTCGAGGCCGAGGTGCAGGAGCAGCGCCAGCTGAACCGGCGCGTCGCCGAGCTGACCGACGTGGTCGCCGAGCTGCTCATCCCGCTGCAGGACGCCGACAAGGAGAAGGCGGAGAAGGTCCTCGCGGCGTACCGCGCGAAGATCTGATCTGATCAGCCCAGCGCTTCGAGGGCCTGCCTGAGGTCATCGATCCGCTGGCTGAGCCGACGGCGGGCATCGCCACCGGGGCCCATGTCGGCACCGACGTCCAGGTCGGCCACCGCCTCCTCGACGCCGGAGAGGCGGGAGCGGAGGTCGGCGACGACGTCGACATCGACCCGGCCGGGCACCGTCGCGCGGCGCTCGTCCAGGGACCGGCGCAGCAGGTCCGCCTGGGTGCTGAGCTTGCGGCTGGCGTGCCACAGGTCGACGAAGACCTGCACCTTCGCGCGCAGCAGCCACGGGTCGAACGGCTTGGCGAGGAAGTCGGCGGCACCGGTCGAGTAGCCGCGATAGGCCAGATGGGTGTCGAAGTCGTTCGCGGTCAGGAAGATGATCGGGACGTCCTTGGTGCGCTCCCGCGCCTTGATCCGCGAGGCCGTCTCGAAGCCGTCCATCCCGGGCATCTGGGCGTCGAGCAGGATCAGCGCGAAGTCGTCGTGGAGCAGGGCGCGCAGCGCGTCCTCGCCGGATCCCGCGCGTACGAGGGTCTGGTTGAGCGAGCCGAGGATGGCCTCGAGCGCGACCAGATTGGCGGCACGGTCATCGACGAGCAGGATCTTGGCCGTCCCCTCCAGATGGCGATCACTCATGAGAGCCACAACCGGAACAGCGAGAGCAGGTCGGCGACGTCGACCGGTTTGGTGATGTACTCCGAGGCCCCGGCGGCGAGGCTGTCCTCGCGGTCACCGGTCATCGCCTTCGCGGTCAGCGCGATCATCGGCAGGCTCTTGAACTGCGGGATGTCCCGGATCAGGCGCATCGCGGTCAGACCGTCCATGCCCGGCATCATGATGTCCATCAGCACGAGGTCGACACCCGGCTCCCGCTGGAGCGCCTCGATCCCGGCCTCCCCGGACTCCGCGTAGATGACGTCGATGCCGTGCTGCTCGAGCGCGCTGGTGAGCGCGAAGACGTTGCGTACGTCGTCGTCGACGATCAGGATCCTCCGACCCACGAACTGGCCGTTCGGGTCGGCCGGCTCGGGGACGTACGACCTGGAGGGCTGCGGCCCAGGTCTGCCCAGCAGCACGCTCACGTCGTCGATCGCCTCCTCGGTGGTGGCCGGTGTCCTGAGGGTCATCGCCTGGGTGTACCTGTCCAGCCGGCTCTGCTCGGCCTTGGTCACCTCGCCGACCCTGCTCAGCACGACGGGAATGTTCTTGGTGCGCTTGTGGGTGCGCATCCAGCGGAGTACGTCGAAGCCTCCTTCCGCCGGCGGAAGGTCCAGGACCACACAGTCGACGTCGCGCTCGGCCAGGACCGCCTGAGCCTCCTCGGGCGATGTGCCGAAGACCGTCTCGACCTCGTCGACCGAGCCGAACAGGGCCTCCACGACGGCGCTGGTGCCGGGGCCGGACTCGTCGCTGCCGCCGCTGAGGACCAGCAGGACCTGGTCGGCTCTCCTGTCGGTCGCACTCTGCTCGTCGGCAGCAGGCGTGGCGGGCTGGGCGTCGACCGTCTCGAAGCTGATCCTGGGGACGTACAGGGTGAAGGAGCTGCCGTGGCCGGGCTCGCTCTTGACCTGGATCTCGCCGCCGATGAGGTGGGCGACCTCGCGGCTGATCGACAGGCCGAGGCCGGTGCCGCCGAACTTGCGGCTGATCGTGCCGTCGGCCTGCTGGAACGCCTCGAAGATGACTCTCAGCTTCTCCGGGGGGATGCCGATGCCGGTGTCGACCACCGAGAACGCCAGCACCGAGTCGGCCTGCTGCAGGCGCGACGTCGAGAAGCGTTCGCCGGAGGCGTTGCGGATCAGCAGCCGGACACCGCCGCCGTCGGTGAACTTGACCGCGTTCGAGAGCAGGTTGCGCAGCACCTGCTGCAGACGGTGCTGGTCCGAGCGGAGCACGCGGGGCACGTCGGGGTCGACGCTGACGATGAAGTCGAGGTCCTTCTCCGCGGTCAGCGGTCGGAAGGTCGCCTCGACGTACTCGACCACCGAGGTCACCGCGACGTCGGTGACGTGGACGTCCATCTTCCCCGCCTCGACCTTGGACAGGTCGAGGATGTCGTTGATCAGCTGGAGCAGATCGGTGCCGGCACCGTGGATGGTGCGGGAGTATTCGACCTGGCGGGAGTTGAGGTTTCCGTCGACGTTGTCGGAGAGCAGCCGGGCCAGGATGAGCAGCGAGTTGAGCGGCGTACGCAGCTCGTGCGACATGTTGGCCAGGAACTCGGACTTGTAGCGGGACGAGAGGGCGAGCTGCTCGGCGCGCTCCTCCAGGCCACGCCGGGCGTCCTCGATCTCGAGGTTCTTGATCTCGATCGCCTGGTTCTGGTCGGCCAGCTGGCGCGCCTTCTCCTCGAGGGCGGCGTTGGACTGCTGCAGCTCCACCTGCTGACGCTCGCCCTCGTCCTGCTTGTCCTGCAGCTCGGCGGCGAGCCGCTGCGACTCGACCAGCAGCTCCTCGGTGCGCGAGCTGGCCATGATCGCGTTGAGCGAGACCCCGATCGACTCGGCGAGCTGCTCGAGGAACTGCATGTGGACGGTGCTGAACGGCCGGAACGAGGCGAGCTCGACGACGCCGATCACCTTCTCCTCGAAGACCACCGGGAGCACCACGATCGAGGTCGGGGCGGCCGACCCGTGGCCGGAGGAGATCCGCAGGAAGTCGGCAGGCACGTCGCGGACGATGATCGGCTGCCGGTCGTAGGCGGCCTGCCCGACCAGGCCCTCGCCGACGGCGAAGACGTCGGGGACGTCGGCGCTGGGCTGGTAGCCGTAGGAGGCGATCCGGCGCAGGACCTTGGGGCCGCCGTACTCGGAGGTCTGGTCGGTGAGGAAGATCGAGCCCTGCTGCGCGCCGACCAGCGGGGTGAGCTCGGAGACGATCAGCCGGGCGACCTCGAGCAGGTCGCGCCCGCCCTGCATGTGGCCGGTGAACCGGGCCAGGTTGGTCTTGAGCCAGTCCTGGTCCTCGTTGGCCCTGGTCGTCTCGCGGAGCGAGTCGATCATCTCGTTGAGGTTGTCCTTCAGGTCGGCCACCTCACCGGCGGCGCCGACGGTGATCTGTCGGCTCAGGTCGCCCTGGGTCACCGCGGCGGAGACCTCGGCGATCGCGCGGAGCTGGGTGGTCAGCGTGAGGGCGAGCTGGTTGACGTTCTCCGTCAGCCCGCGCCAGGTGCCGGAGACGTCGGCGACCTCGGCCTGGCCACCGAGCTTGCCCTCGGTGCCGACCTCGCGGGCGACGCGGGTGACTTCGTCGGCGAACGACCCGAGCTGGTCGACCATGGTGTTGATGGTCGACTTGAGCTCGAGGATCTCGCCGCGGGCGTCGACGGTGATCTTCTGGGTGAGGTCGCCGCGCGCCACCGCGGTGGTGACCTGGGCGATGTTGCGGACCTGGGAGGTCAGGTTGGAGGCCATCGAGTTGACCGAGTCGGTGAGGTCCTTCCAGGTGCCGGCCACGCCGCGTACGTGTGCCTGACCGCCCAGCGAACCCTCGGTGCCGACCTCGCGGGCGACACGGGTGACCTCGTCGGCGAAGGTGCGCAGCGTGTCGACCATCGCGTTGAGGGTGCCGGCCAGGGCGGCGACCTCGCCGCGGGCCTCGATGGAGATCTTCTGCGACAGGTCGCCCTGGGAGACCGCCTTGGAGACCTGGGCGATGCTGCGGACCTGGTTGGTCAGGTTGGAGGCCATCGAGTTCACCGAGACGGTCAGGTCGCGCCAGGTGCCGGCGACGCCGGGCACCTGCGCCTGGCCGCCGAGCGCGCCCTCGGTGCCGACCTCGCGGGCGACGCGGGTGACCTCGTCGGCGAACGACCCGAGCTGGTCGACCATGGTGTTGATGGTCGACTTGAGCTCGAGGATCTCGCCGCGGGCGTCGACGGTGATCTTCTGGGTGAGGTCGCCGCGCGCCACCGCGGTGGTGACCTGGGCGATGTTGCGGACCTGGGAGGTCAGGTTGGAGGCCATCGAGTTGACCGAGTCGGTCAGGTCCTTCCAGGTGCCCGAGACGTCGTGCACGTCGGCCTGGCCGCCGAGGCGGCCCTCGGTGCCGACCTCGCGGGCGACGCGGGTGACCTCGGCGGCGAAGGAGGAGAGCTGGTCGACCATGGTGTTGATGGTCGACTTGAGCTCGAGGATCTCGCCGCGGGCGTCGACGGTGATCTGCCGGCTCAGGTCGCCGCGGGCCACCGCGGTGGTGACCTGGGCGATGTTGCGGACCTGGGCGGTCAGCGTGCCGGCCATGAAGTTCACCGAGTCGGTCAGGTCACGCCAGGTGCCGGAGACGCCGGGCACCGCTGCCTGGCCGCCGAGCTGACCCTCGCCACCGACCTCGCGGGCGACTCGGGTGACCTCGTCGGCGAAGGAGGAGAGCTGGTCGACCATGGTGTTGACGGTGGTCTTGAGCTCGGCGAGCTCGCCGCGTACGTCGACGGTGATCTTCTGGGAGAGGTCGCCGCCTGCGACGGCGGTGGTGACCTGGGCGATGTTGCGGACCTGGTTGGTCAGGTTGGTCGCCATGGAGTTGACGGAGTCGGTGAGGTCCTTCCACCGGCCGCCGACGCCCGGCACCTCGGCCTGGCCGCCCAGCTTGCCGTCGGTGCCGACCTCGCGGGCGACGCGGGTGACCTCGTCGGCGAAGGCGGAGAGCTGGTCGACCATGGTGTTGACGGTGGTCTTGAGCTCGGCGAGCTCGCCGCGTACGTCGACGGTGATCTTCTGGGAGAGGTCGCCGCCGGCCACCGCGGTGGTGACCTGGGCGATGTCGCGGACCTGGTTGGTCAGGTTGGAGGCCATGGAGTTGACGGAGTCGGTGAGGTCCTTCCACCGGCCGGCCACGCCGGGAACCTCGGCCTGACCTCCGAGGATGCCCTCGGTGCCGACCTCGCGGGCGACACGGGTGACCTCGTCGGCGAAGGTCTGCAGGGTGGCGGTCATCGAGTTGAGCGTCTCGGCCAGCTCGGCGACCTCGCCGCGCGCGGTGACCGTGATCTGCTGCGACAGGTCGCCGAGGGCGACGGCCTTGGCGACCGAGGAGATCCCGCGCACCTGAGAGGTCAGGTTGGAGGCCATCGTGTTGACCGAGTCGGTCAGGTCACGCCAGGTGCCGGATACGCCGCGTACGTCTGCCTGGCCGCCGAGGCGGCCCTCGGTGCCGACCTCGCGGGCGACACGGGTGACCTCTGCGGCGAACGAGGACAGCTGGCTGACCATCCGGTCGACGGTGTCCTTGAGCTGCGCCATCTCGCCGGAGACCTCGATCGTGACCGTGCGGGACAGGTCGCCGTTGGCGACCGCCGTGGTCACCTCGGCGATGTCGCGGACCTGGGCGGTCAGCTTCGACGACATGGTGTTGACCGCGTCGACGAGGTCGCGCCAGGTGCCCGACGCGTTGCGCACGCGGGCGCGGCCGCCGAGCTTGCCCTCGGTGCCGACCTCGCGGGTGACCCGGGCGATCTCCTCGGTGATCGTGGCGAGCTGGGTGACCAGGCCGTTCACGCTCTTGGCGACCAGCAGCGGGTCGCCCTTGAGGGCGCGGCTGCCATGGCGTACGGCCATCGTCTGGGTCAGGTCACCCGCGGAGACCGCGGCGACGACCCGGGCGACCTCGGCGGTCGGGCGGGCCAGGTCGGCGACCAGGTTGTTGGCGTCCTCGACGGCACCGGCCCAGGTGCCGCCGCCGATGCTCGGCCGGAGCCGCTCGTCGTGGTGGCCGTCGCGGCCGGCCTCACGACGCACGCGCGCGAGCTCGTCGGTCAGGTGGCTCAGCCGCTCGGCGATCTCGTTGTGGACGGAGGCGAGGTCACCCAGCGGCCCGTCGACAGGCTCGAGCCTGCCGGTGAAGATCCCGTCGCGCATCGCGGTCATCGCGTCCTTGACCCGGCGCAGCGCGATCGGATCGACCGCCACCTGTTCAGGACGTGCGGAGTCGGCCGGCATATCGGCCGATGTGCCCGACGCTGACGGCATTTCGCCTCCTATCGCGCGGAGTCGCGCGTCTTCTGAAGTGTCGCACCCATCGGCTATCTGGGGCTGACAAAATGATCGTTCCCCACCGATTCTGGTCATTCCTTGACCTACCTGGGATTTTCCTTCGCCTGATCAGTGCGTTTCCGGCGGCAAACGGGTGCAGAATCGTCGGTGGCCATGAGCACCGGAGTCAAGACGCTCTCGCGCACCTTCGAACCGGCACCTACGTCGGTCTCCGAAGCGCGCCGTTTCGCGCGCAAGGTGCTGGCCGAATGGGGCCTCGAGGACCTCGTCGACGACGCCATCCTGCTGACCAGCGAGCTGGTCACCAACGCCGTCACCCACGCCGGCACGCCGATGACCGTCGTGGTCGTGCGCGAGGTGGACCGGCTCCGGATCGACGTCGTCGACCAGCACCCGACCCGGGTTCTCCCGCTCGGTGTCAACGCCCACCCCGGCACCGGCGAGCACGGCCGCGGGCTGCTCATCACCTCGGCGCTGGCCACGTCCTGGGGCGTGGAGTACCGCAAGGACCACAAGCGGGTCTGGGCCGCGTTCGCGCTGGTGGAGGAGACCCTCGGCGCCGAGGCGCCCGCCGGTGACGGGCCGGAGGACCGGGACGTACGCCGCCGGGAGCCCGCCTCCGCCGGCCAGGATCCGCTGGGACTCGCCGGGCTGACGCTCAACCAGCTGCCGCTCGCGGACATGCTCGAGCTGGTGGTGGAGCAGACCCGGGACCTGTTCGGTGCCGATGCCGCGTACCTCCTGCTCGAGGACGAGATGGAGGACCGGTTCGTGGTGGCTGCCACGAGCGGGGCGGCGGCCGCGATCCAGGGGCGGAGCGTACGCCGCGGCGAGGCCGGTGCGCCGAGCCTCAAGGCGTCGTTCCGGCCGCTGTCGATCGCCGACCTGCGCGCGACCCCGGTCGAGCTGCTCCGGAGCCTCGAGCTGGGCTCGCTGGTGACCGCGCCGGTGGCCTTCGACGGCCGGGTGATCGGGATGCTGGCGGTCGCCCGGGCCGAGCCGGGCAGCTTCACCACGGAGGACGGTGCGCAGCTGCAGCGGGTCGCGGACTGGGCCGCGCCCAGCGTCGACCGCGCCTCGACCCGGGCCGCGGACAGCGAGCGGCGCGCGTGGCTGGCGTTCCAGAGCGAGGCCAGCGTGATGCTGGCCGCGTCGCTGGACCTGGAGACGACGACGGCGATGACCGGGCAGATCGTGGTTCCGCGGCTGGCGACGTGGTGCGGCATCTACCTCAACGATGCCCGTGACCATCCGCGGCTCCAGTTCGCGTGGCATGCCGACGAGCACCAGCTCGATGCGGTGCGGGACGCGTTGGAGGACGCGGAGCCGGACGGTCCGGAGGCGCCGGCCGCTCCCGACGTCGAGGGTGAGGTCGCGATCCTTCCGCTGGAGGCACGCAACCGGATCATCGGCTGGCTCACCCTGGGGCGGCCGGCCGGTGAGCCGTTGCGTCGCGAGCGCCTGATGGTGGCGGAGGCGGTGTCCCGCCGGGCGGCCCTGGCCATCGACAACGCCCGCGCCCACACCGAGCTGCAGGAGATCGGCCAGTCGCTGCAGCGCAGCCTGCTCCCGGCGGTGCTGCCGGAGATCCCCGGCGTCGACATCGGGGTGGGCTACGAGCCGACGGGGGAGTTCAACGACGCCGGCGGCGACTTCTACGACATCTTCGCGCTCGGTGCGGGGCGCTGGGGCTTCATGGTGGGCGACGTGTGCGGTGTCGGGCCGGAGGCGGCCGCCATCGCCGGGATGTCGCGCCACACGGTGCGGGCGCTGATGCGAGCCGGCATCCCGATCGCGCCGACCCTGGAGCGGCTCAACGCCGCGATCAGCGACGAGGGCCTGCGGGGCCGGTTCATCACGCTCGTGTGCGGCACGCTCGAGGTCACCGCCGCGTCCCGCTTCCGGATGCGGCTCGTCTGCGCCGGCCATCCGCCGCCGTTCCTGGTGACTCGGACCGAGCCCGGTGTCCCGGCCCGCCGGGTCGGCCGGCCGCAGGCGCTCCTCGGGGTGCTCGACTCGGTCGACTACATCGAGGAGGAGGTGACGGTGGCGCGCGGCGACCGGCTCGTCGTCGTCACCGACGGAGTCCTCGAGCGGCGTTCCGGGGACACGATGTTCGAGGAGGCAGGGGTCGAGGCCGTTCTTGCTACGGGGATCGACGTGGGAGCGCAGGCCGTCGCCGACCGGCTGCTGCGGGCGGTCAGCGACTTCTCCTCCGCGCCGCCCTCCGACGACATGGCCGTTCTCGTCCTCGACCTGGCACGGGCGCAGCCTCCTAGGTCGCGCTGAACTCCTCGTGGCCGAGCACCGCGAGCAGCCGGATCTTCTGCTCCGCCTCGCTGCCGGGCACCGGCGTCAGCACCAGCAGGGCCTGGCCCTGGTCCTGGGCGGACAGCACCTGGCAGTCGACGTCGATGCGCCCGACCTGCGGGTGCAGCAGCGTCTTGTGGTCCTCGAACCGGTGGGTGACCTCGTGCCGCTCCCACAGCTCGCGGAACTCTTCGGACCTGGGGAGCAGGAGGCGTACGAGCTCGCCGGCGCGGGAGCTCTCGCCGAGTGCTCCGTAGGCCATCCGCAGGCTCGCCACCAGACCACGGCCGTGCGTGACGTGATAGTCCGGCGGGTAGACGTCGCGCGTCGAAGGGTCGGTGAACCAGCGGTAGGCCTCGCAGCGGTCCCAGCCGGTCAGCGCCGCCCGGTCCCCGAAGATCGTGGTCGCGAGCCGGTTGGCGACCAGCGTCTCGCCGAGTGCGGACATGATCATCGCCGGAGTGTCCTCGAGCCGGTCGAGCACGCGCAGCAACGCCGGCGCGACATGGCCGTCCTCGAAGGTACGCCGCGGGGCGTTGTGTCCGGCCAGCCGGTAGAGGTGGTCGCGCTCGTCGATGGTCAGGCGTAGCGCCCGGGCGAGCGCGGAGAGCATCTGGTCGGAGGGCTGCGGCCCGCGCTGCTGCTCGAGGCGTACGTAGTAGTCGGTCGACATCCCGGTCAGCGCGGCCACCTCCTCGCGGCGCAGGCCGGGCGTGCGCCGACGGGGCCCGGCGACCAGGCCGACGTCCTGGGGGCGGAGCGCCTCGCGGCGGCGTCGGAGGAAGTCGGCGAGGGAGGCGCGGTCCATGTCGACCATCATGCGGCTCCGGTCGGTGCGTATCCAGGGACCGCCGCTCCCACGATCACCAGGTCTCTCCCGGCGGCGCGAATGCCGCCGCAGGGTGGAGGCATGAACATCACCGGAAACACCATCTTCGTCCCCGGAGCGACCTCCGGGATCGGTCTCGCTCTCGCGCTGCGCCTGAAGGAGCGCGGCAACACGGTCATCATCGGTGGCAGGCGTACGTCGCTGCTCTCCGAGCTGGCGCAGGTGCACGGCCTCGAGACCGTCCGCATCGACACCGCCGACGCCGCCTCGATCGCCGAGGCGACCGCCGACGTGGTCACCCGCTTCCCGGAGCTGAACGTGCTCGTCGCGATGGCCGGGATCATGCGCCCCGAGGACTGGACCACGCCGGGCTTCCTCGCCGATGCCGAGGTGACCGTGGTGACCAACCTGCTCGGTCCGATCCGGCTCATCGACGCGCTGGTGCCGCATCTGCGGGCGCGTCCCGGCGCCACGATCCTCACCGTCTCCTCGGGGCTGGCCCACACACCGCTGCGGCTCACGCCCACCTACAACGCCACCAAGGCGGCGATCCACCAGCTCTCCGAGTCGATCCGGATGCAGCTGGAGCCGATCGGGATCCAGGTCACCGAGCTCGTGCCGCCGGCCGTCCGGACGGCCCTGATGCCGGGCCACGAGAGCTCCGAGCACGCGATGCCGCTCGAGGCGTACATCGACGAGGTGATGGCCCTGCTGGAGGCTTCTCCCGAAGCGCATGAGGTGCTCGTGGAGCAGGTCAAGCTGCTGCGCTACGCCGAGGTGCGCGGTGACTACGACCAGATCATCGGGGTCCTCAACGCGGCCGAGGAACGGGTCCGCTGACCCCGGGTCTTCGCTCGATCCGGGGGTCCTAGACTGAGGCAACATGAGCGAGCTCACCGTGATCGTGCTGGCCGCCGGTGGCGGCACCCGGATGAAGTCCAAGACTCCCAAGATGCTCCACCAGATCGCGGGCCGGAGTCTCGTGGGCCATGTCCTGGCCGCGGTCTCGGAGGCCGGCGCGTCCCGTGTCGTCGCGGTCGTGGGCCACCAGCGAGAGCTGGTCGAGCCGCACATCGCCGAGATCCTCCCCGAGGCCGTGATCGCTGTCCAGACCGAGCAGCTCGGCACCGCCCACGCGGTGCGGGTGGCGGTCGAGGCGGGCGCGGTCTCCGGTGGGACCGTCGTGGTGACGTACGGCGACACGCCCCTGCTGCGCGGTGAGTCGCTGCGCGCGCTGGTGTCCGACCACGAGAGCGCCGGGCGGGCCGCGACGATCCTGAGCGGGATCGTGGCCGAGCCGTTCGGCTACGGCCGGATCCTGCGGGGTGACGGCGGGGTCAGCGGGATCGTCGAGGAGAAGGACGCGACCGACGAGGAGCGGGCGATCACCGAGATCAACTCGGGGATCATCGCCTTCGACGGGGCGTTCCTGGCCGGGGTGCTTCCGCGGATCGGCAACGACAACGCCAAGAAGGAGTTCTACCTCACCGACGCGATCGCGCTGGCGGTCGCCGACGGGCTCGGGGTGGACGCGTTCGTCCTCGACGACGTCAGCGAGGCCGAGGGCGCCAACGACCGGGCCCAGCTCGCGGCGCTCGGGAAGATCCTCAACGAGCGGATCGTGACCCGGTGGATGAAGGACGGGGTCACCGTGATGGACCCGGCCACGACCTGGATCGACGCCGACGTCGAGCTCGCGCCCGACGTCACCATCCTGCCCGGCACGCAGCTCATCGGTGCCACCCGGATCGACGAGGACGCGGTGGTCGGCCCCGACTGCACGCTGAAGGACACCGAGGTCGGACACGGCGCCCGGGTGGTGCGTACGCAGGCAGAGCTCGCGGTCGTCGGACCCGGTGCCAACGTGGGGCCGTTCTCCTACCTGCGCCCGGGCACGGTCCTCGGCGAGGAGGGCAAGATCGGCGGCTTCGTCGAGGTCAAGAACTCGACCATCGGACCCGGCGCCAAGGTGCCGCACCTGTCCTACGTCGGCGACGCGACGATCGGCGAGGGCACCAACATCGGGGCCGGCACGATCTTCGCCAACTACGACGGGGTCAACAAGCACAAGACCCGGATCGGACGGCACGTGAAGTCGGGATCGGGTGTGACCTTTGTCGCCCCGGTGGTCGTCGGAGACGGTGCGACGACCGGTGGCGAGGCCCTCATCCGGGAGGACGTTCCGCCCGGTGCGCTGGCCGTCTCCGCAGGTCAGCAGCGGATCATCGAGGGGTGGGCACTGGCGAAGCGGGCAGGCACGCCCCAGGCCGCCGCGGCCGAGGAGGCACTCGAGTCGGGCGTACCCATCCTCGGTGAACCCCCGGCGACCGGCGAGTGACCCCCGGGGTTGGGTCCGGCAGCGAAGTTGATGGAGAATCCAAGTGCAGTGACCCCGGGGGTAGGAGCCAGCACATGACCAAGCGCACCACCGAGAAGCAGATGATGCTCTTCAGCGGCCGGGCTCACCCGGTCCTCGCCGAGGAGGTCGCCGACCTGCTCGGCACGAAGCTGACGCCGACCGCGGCCTACGACTTCGCCAACTCCGAGATCTACGTACGCTACGAGGAGTCGGTGCGCGGCTCGGACGCGTTCGTGATCCAGTCGCACACCGCGCCGATCAACCAGTGGCTCATGGAGCACCTGATCATGGTCGACGCGCTGAAGCGCGCCTCGGCCAAGCGGATCACGGTCGTGATGCCGTTCTGGGGCTACTCCCGCCAGGACAAGAAGCACCGCGGTCGCGAGCCGATCTCGGCCCGCCTGGTCGCCGACATGTTCAAGACCGCGGGCGCCGACCGGATCATCTCCGTCGACCTCCACGCCGACCAGCTCCAAGGCTACTTCGACGGTCCCGTCGACCACCTGATGGCGCTGCCCCTGCTGACCGACTACATCAAGGACAAGTACGGCAACCAGCCGCTCGCCGTCGTCTCTCCCGACGCCGGCCGGATCAAGGTCGCCGAGCGCTGGGCTGCGCGGCTCGGTGGGGCGCCGCTGGCGTTCATCCACAAGACCCGCGACATCAACCGGCCCAACGAGACCGTCGCCAACCGCGTCGTGGGCGAGGTCAAGGACCGCATCTGTATCCTCACCGACGACATGATCGACACCGGTGGCACGATCGTGAAGGCCGCCGACGCGCTCATGGCCGACGGCGCCGCCGGCGTGATCATCTGCGCCACCCACGCGATCCTCTCCGACCCCGCCGTCGACCGGCTGAAGAACTCCACCGCCACCGAGGTCGTCATCACCAACACCCTCCCGGTGCCGGAGGAGAAGCAGTTCGACAAGCTCACCACGCTCTCCATCGCCCCCATGCTCGCCCGCGCGATCCGTGAGGTCTTCGAGGACGGCTCGGTGACCTCGATGTTCGACGGTCACGCCTGAGCCTCTCCCCGTGCCGGGCGACTTCGAGCTGACGACCGACGAGCTGCGCGTCGTCGCCCGCTACGTCGCGGAGACCGCTGCCGAGGTCCTGCCGTTGTTCGAGACGGCCGTCCCCGGTGACCCGCGCCCACGGCTCGCGATCGACGCGGCCTGGGAGTTCGTCGGTGGTGCGAGGCGTACGAAGCTGCAGCGCGTCACCTCCTTGGACGCCCATCGGGCCGCCGCCGAGGCGCCGTCCGAGGCGGCTCGGCTGGCTGCCCGGAGCGCCGGCGACGCCGCTGCAGCCGCCTATCTTCATCCGCTCGCCTCCGCGGATCAGGTCGGGCACATCCTGCGGGCCGCGGCGAATGCCGCGCGGATCGCGGAGATCGAGTCCTCGGGTGATCCTGGGGCTGCTCTGGTCTCCTTGGACCGGGCTGTCGCGAGGGCGACTCCTGAGCTGGTCGACGTACTCGCACGCTATCCGTCGGCCCCGGCCGGAAAGAGCCGCGTCGCGGAGCTCATGAGGATCCTCGACGAGCGTCTCCGCGGCACGCTCAGGGGGCGGTGAATCGAGCCGCGATCTCGTCCGAGAGCGCGGCGTCGATCCGGGCCCTGAGCTCATGGTGCATCTCGGGTAGGTCCTCCACCCGGAACCAGCCGACGTCCATGGACTCGTCATCAGCCACGTACGCCTCACCGGAGACCCACGTGCAGCTGAACGTATGGTCCATGAAGACGGCCTGGTCGCCGTTGGGATAGGCCATCGGCGTCGTCGCCCCCACCGAGGCGAGCCGGTCGACCGAGATGTCCACCCCGGTCTCCTCCTTCGCCTCGCGCGCCGCCGCTGTCGCCGGCTGTTCGCCCGGGTCGACGATTCCCGTGATCGGTGTCCACATCCGGTTGTCGGATCGCTGTACCAGGAGGATCTCGTCGTCTCTGTGCACCACCGCTGTCACGCCGGGGAGCCAGAGCATGTCTGTCCCGATCTTGCGGCGGAGGTCGACGATGAAGTTTGGCGTCGGCATGTGGTCACGGTAACCGGGGGTTTGCGTGGGGTCTGCGTGGGACTGTGGGCCGCCGACCCGTTTTCGAGGGTCTTCTCGACGGGCACCGGAGTAAAGGACGGCCTTCGGCCGCCGGCTTCGCCGGCCGCTATCGCGGTCCTTGACACCGGAGCCCGTCGAGAAAGATTTGGCTGGCTATCGGGGCGGCGGCCCGGGTGTGGCGCAGCGGATTCTTGCTGGGATCAGTGGGGCTTGTGGGGGTGGAGGGGTGGCCCTTCGGGCCACTTACCATCCACAGAAGCGACGCCGTTCGCTCACCGCGAAAATGGCAGTTGACCTGCACCTATGGGTGGTTAGGTATCCATTGAAGGCGTAGAATTAGACCCATCACAACACACCACTGAAGGGAGGGAAGCGATGAGTCTCGAGCACGACGTCAACCACTGGGGCGCCAGCCCTGGTGATCCGATCGACGCCGAACTGGCCGCCATCGAATCCTCCCTCGACAAGCTGCTGACCAGGGACCCGGCCTATTGGCGCACCGGCCAGAAGAAGGACCGCCTGGCCCAGCTGGAGAAGATTCACGCCAAACAAGCCGCACTGAAGCTCCGGGTCCTCGCGTCTGCTGGTGATATCGCCGAAGAGACCGGCGCGAAGGACGCTTCGGGATGGCTGCGGACCGAGCTCTTGGTCGACAAGGGGGTGGCCCGTTCCCAGATCAAACTCGCCGCCAGCGTGTCCAAGTACGACCTCGTGGCTGCTGGTCTGGCCGAGGGTGTGGTGTCCCAGGACAAGGCCCGGGTGATCACCAAAGCGCTCGATGCCATTGAGACCGACCCCGCCACCAGCGGCGAGGACCTGGTCCTCGCCGAGAAGCTCCTGGTGGATTACGCCAGCCAGTTGACCGCGAACGAGCTCAAGATCGCCGGACGCCGGGTCCTGGCCGAGATCGACCCCGCACGATTCGAGGAAGCCGAGGCCAAAGCTCTGCAGCGGGAAGAGGAGCACGCCCAACGGCGCACGTTCTTCTCCTCGCGTGACAACGGCGACGGGACCGTGGACATCCACGCCCGGGTTTCCCGTGCGGTCGGGGTCAGGTTGCGCACGATGCTGGACTCCCTGGCCCAGCCCCGGAAGTGGTCGGCGCAGGACAAGGGCCGCAAGGCCCCCTACGACCGGTTGCTGGGGCAGGCCTTCGCCCGCGTGGTTGAGACCTACGACGTGGACCTGCTCCCGAGGCATGGCGGGCATGCCACCACGGTGTTCATCACCATGAGCGTGGAGGACCTCCGCAAGGACCTCGGCACCGCCGCGTTGGGGTTCGACGGCGAGAAGATCACCGCCGCCGAAGCCCGCCGGCTGGCCTGCAACGCGGACCTGGTCCCGGTGGTGCTGGGCACCAACTCCGAGATCCTCGACCTCGGCCGCACCGCCCGCCTGGCGCACCCGATCCAACACCGAGCCCTGCGGCTCCGAGATCAGGGTTGCCAAGCCGAGGACTGTGACGCCCCAGCCGCCTGGACCGAAGCCCACCACCTGAAACCCTGGTCCGAAGGCGGCAGAACCGACATGGGAAACATGGTCCTACTGTGCCCCAGCGACCATCGCCGCATCCACGACGCCGGCTCTGGGTATGAGCGCCTCCCGGACGGACAGATCCGGTTCACCCGACGAACCTGAACCGGCCAGGCCCGCAACCAGGCCACCCCACCACGTACGTCCTTGGCTGCCATGCGTCCGCGTCCGCTGAGATGGTCGGTGCGCGCTTCCCTGACCCTGGTGGGACTGACGGTCGTCGAACCGCTGCCGGTCCTCGAACCGGTGAGGATCGCCGGTCCGGTGCCGATCACCGGACCGCACCCGAGCTCGACGCGGGACCGTGCTGGACGCGGGAACGTGCCCCGGTTGGTCGCGCACCACGCCTGGATGGGGTTACCCACGCTGATGCTGCCCTATGCCACGGCGAGGTCCCACGCTCCGCAGCAGAGGGGATCAACATCTCGACGGGGCACAGTGCCCGCGTCGTCGTCGCCGCCGTCACCGTCCATGCCGCTAAGGCAGCCACCCCGCCACCCGCCCCGAGCGACGCGCGCTTGTGATTCCTTCACAAGGTGTCATCGCCTTGTAAAAGGGCCCGAGCATCAGCCTCCACAACCAAGGAGTCAGCACAGGAAGTCCCAAGCCCGTGCCCCACCCAGGGAATCCGCGCCAAACCCCGCCGCCGACCCGAGAACACCCTCCGTAACGGGTCAGCGGGCACCAGCCACCGGCCAGCCCTCAGTTGACCGTACGCCCCGTCAGAACATCCTGGTTCTGAGCAAGCCATGCATCCATCTCGTCCTCCCGCACGGCGTCCCACAGCTTCCGCCCCTCGCGCCGATCGAGATGGACGACGCTCTGCTTGCCCTCTCGTCCCAGCCCGGCAACGGGAGCCGTGAAGAAGGTCAGGTCCGACGATGGCATCCGGGCGAGGTCGAGGGCCAGGCCACGGAGGTCACCGCCGGAGAAGCCGGAGTCGACGGTCAGGTGGCGGGTGATGATGTCGAGGAGGTCGTACGCCTTCTTGGGGTTCTTCGGGTCGACGCTCTGGCGAAGGCCGCGGAGGATGGAGCGCAGCACGTACTGCTGGCGCTTCACGCGGTCCAGGTCGCCGCCGGGGAGGCCGTAGCGCTGGCGCACGTAGAGGAGGGCCTCCTCGCCGCTGAGCAGGTGGGTGCCCTTGGTCCAGGTGCGGTCGCGCGCGGAGTCGTGGACGGTCTCGGGGATGTAGACCTCGACGCCGCCGAGGAGGTCGCCGATCTCCTCGAAGCCGGCCCAGTCGACCCAGGCGACGTGGTCGATGCGTACGCCGGTGAGCTTCTCGACCGTCTGCACGCTGAGCCTCGGCCCGCCCTGGGAGAAGGCGGCGTTGACCTTGGCCTTGCCGTGGCCAGGGATCCGCACCCAGGAGTCCCGTGGGATCGAGACGACCGAGGCCGAGCGGCGGTCCGCGCTGAGGTGGAGCAGCATCATCGTGTCGGCCCGCTGCTCACCGGGTGTCCACGACGCCGTGGCCCCGCTGCCGGTGGTGGCCTCGCCGCCGGTGCGTCCGTCGGTGCCGAGGAGCAGGATGTTCAGGGCGCCGGCAGCGTCGCCGGCCGCCTCGGGACGCTCCTCGAGCCCGGCGAAGACATCGACGGTCCGGACCTGGCGGTCGAGCCGGTGGGCGAGATACCAACCGGTGCCGGTCACGGCGCCGACGAGCACGACGAACGCGATCCCGACGCTGAGCCAGATGCGCTTCTTCTTCATGGCCGTCCTCTGTGGTGGGGGGTCGAGGGCGGATAGAGGCTAGTCGTCGCTACTCGCGGTCGTCGAAGTGGTCCTCCCAGGAACGCCGCAGGATCGTCGGTACGTCGCCGGCCAGGGCAGTGCGCAGCGCGGTGAGCTGCTCGTCGTCGAGAGCGATTCGGGGGAAGGCTCGCCCGACCTCGATGGCGAAAGCCTGGCCACGGGTGGCCAGGGCCGGCGCCTCGGCGAGATAGATGGTGACGTAGGGACGCAGCAGGTGCGCCTGCTCGGCGATCCACATCCCCGATGCCAGCGCCCCGAAGCGACGGTTGTCGACACCGGGGGCGAGCATCGCCTCCCAGGCTGCGTCTTTCGCGCTGGTCGAGGGACGGGCAGCGAGGGCCCGAAGCGCCCCGAGGTCTCCCTCGGCGGTGCCGTCCCGGCCGCGCTCGGTCGCGATGAACCGGGCGTCGGCCTCGCCGAGCGAGGCGAGACGTACGATCGCCGCCCAGCGTGTGGTCGGCAGCAATGGGATGCCGACACCGACCTTGTCGGCGTCCAGCCAGCCGCGCAGCAGCCCGGCGTCCGCGCTGGTCGCGGCCAGGGCCCCCGCCCAGGCCAGGGCCCGCTGGTCGTCGTCGGCGGAAGCCGCCAGGCCCGCGGCGGACGCGGCGGCGACCCGCGCCACAGCTCCCGCCGCGCGCGAGGCCGGCACCCGTTGCGGGATCACCACGGACCGCGCCTCGGCGAGGACTCCCTCGATGATGTCCGCCCGGGTCTCCGCAGGAAGGTGGGCCTCGACCAGGTCGAGGTAGTCGTCGGCCGAGAGGTCACGCGATCGAACCCGCAGGGCGGTGGCGGACCAGAGCACGGCACGTACGAGCGGGTCCTCGAGCCGGGAGAGCCCGCCGGAGAGCGCCTCCCACGACCCCGGGTCGAGGCGGAGCGCGGCGAAGGTCTCACCGCCGGCGTTGGGGACCACGGCGAGGCCGGCGAACTCCGGCAGCGGCAACGGTTCGGCACCCAGCTCGACGCGCTTGCGTCCCACGAGCCGCAGCGCGGAGTCGTAGCCGGCGACGGTGAACGCGTGCGGCCGGCTTCCCTTGCGCTCCAGGACCGGGACGTCCCCGTCGCGCCGCACCGACACGGTGTCGAACCCCGGGCGCCGCAGCCAGGCGTCCACCCACCCGCGTACGTCCTTCGGCGAGCTCGCCGCGAGCGACTCGACGAAGTCGGCCAGCGTCGCGTTGGCGAACCGGAAGCGGGTCAGGTGACGGTTGACCCCGGCCATGAACTCCTCATCACCGAGCCAGAAGGCGAGCTGCACCAGACAGGCCCCGCCCTTGGCGTAGGAGATGCCGTCGAAGATGGTGGCGGCGGTGTCCACGTCGGGCACGTCCACGGCCAGCGGAGCGACCGGATGGGTCGAGCGTCGCGCGTCGGAGCGGTAGCCCCACGGCTTGCTCCCGATCTCCACCTCGACCCGCAGGTCCGAGAAGCCGGCGCCCGCCTCGGCGACCCGGTAACCCATGTAGTCGGCGAACGACTCCTGCAGCCAGGTGTCCTCCCACCAGGTCATCGTCATCGAGTCGCCGAACCACATGTGCGACATCTCGTGGGCGATGATCACCGCGCGGAACGCGCGCTGGGTGTCGGTGATCGCGCCGCGGGGCAGCAGCTCGTCGCGGTAGGTCACGCACCCCGGCATCTCCTGCGCACCCCAGTTGAGCCCGGGCACGAAGACCTGGTCGTAGGAGTCGAACGGGTAGGGCTCGTCGATGAGGTCGGCGTAGTGGTCGAAGCACGCCTCCGACGTACGCCGCAGCTCGTCCGCGTCGCGGTCCAGCTCGGCCGCCAGCGACCGCCGGGCATGCCAGCCGAACTCGAGGCTCTCCCCGGAATCGAGCACAGCCGTCCAGCGCACCGAGTGCCACGGCCCGGCGGCGACGACCAGCAGGGCCGGCGGGATCGGGGGAGTGGTGGCGAAGACCCAGCGGCCGGCGTCGTGCGAGACGACGGCGCCGTTGGCGAGGACCGTGTCGGCCGGATCGGCGGTGACCGCGACCGCGAACGACGCCTTGAGATCGTTCTGGTCGAAGCAGGCGTAGACCTTCGAGGCGTTGTCCATGCCCAGGTAGGCGGACACATAGCGCGACCCGTCGACGGGGTCGGTGAACGTGTGCATCCCGTCGCCGTCGGTCGTACAGGGCAGCGTCGCGGTCACCTCCACCTCGTTGAAGGCGTCGGCGGAGAGCCCGGTCAGGACCACCCGACTGCCGTCGTAGGCGACCTCGACCGCCTCGTCGTTGACGACCAGCGACACCGCGAGCGCGCCCTTCAGGTCCAGGAACGTCTCGGCGACCGTGGATCGAAACCGGACCCGGGTGCGACTCCGGAACGTCTCGGGGCCGGTGACGTCGAGGTCGAGGGAGTAGGAGACGGAGCTGAGCACGCCGGCCCGTGTGCGGGCCTCGTCGAGTGTGAGGGACACGACCTCCAACGTACGTCCTCGCAGGTCAGCACGCGCGCGCATTTCGCTGTGAGCGTGACCCGGGGATAGTCTGTGGCAGTTGCCTCGGCGAGGGAGCGCCTCGCGCTCCGTGATCGACAAGGTGGACGTCTCTTCTCAGAGACGCCGTGCCTTCGTCGCACGGCCTTCGTTGGACCAGCCGGGCGCCATTGACGTCAGCATCACTCACCGAGGAGTTCAACGCATGTCCAGCGAGAAGATCGTCGCCGAGAAGCGCACCGAGTTCGGCAAGGGTGCCGCTCGCCGCATCCGCCGTGAGAACAAGATCCCGGCGGTCGTCTACGGCCACGGCGCCGACCCGATCCACCTGAGCCTGCCGGGCCACGACACCATGATGGCGCTCAAGAACCACGGTGCGAACGCGCTCCTCCAGCTCGACATCGACGGCAAGACCCAGCTCGCCCTGACCAAGCAGGTCCAGGTCGACGACGTCCGCCGCGTCATCGAGCACGTCGACTTCGTCGCCGTCCGCGCGGGCGAGAAGGTCACCGTCGACATCGTCATCAACGTCGTGGGCGATGCCGCTTCCGGCACCATGGTCGTCACCGACGCCAACACCCTGACCGTCGAGGCCGAGGCCACCCACGTGCCGGAGAGCATCGAGGTCAGCATCGAGGGCCTCGAGATCGGCACCCAGATCCTGGCCGGCTCCGTCACGCTGCCGAAGGGCACCACCCTGGTCAGCGACCCGGAGACCCTGGTCGTCAACATCACCGAGGCCAAGACCATCGAGGAGCCCGCCGAGGCTGCCGAGGGCGAGGCCGCCGAGGCCACCGAGGCTGAGGCCGCCGACGCCGAGTGACTTCTGACTCGGTGACCGACGGCGTCTGGCTGGTCGTCGGCCTGGGCAACCCCGGGCCGACGTACGCCGGACACCGTCACAACATCGGCTACCTCGTCACCGACGAGCTGGCCAACCGGCTGGGCAGCAAGTGGCGTGCCCACAAGTCCGGCCGTGCTGACGTCGTGGAAGGGCGCCTCCGGGGGACTACCCCCGGGGTGCCCGGCCCACGCGTCGTGCTCGCGCGCTCCCGGACCTACATGAACGAGTCCGGCGGGCCGGTCAAGGCGCTCGCGACCTTCTACAAGGTCCAGCCCGACCATGTCATCGCCATCCATGACGAGCTCGACATCGCCTTCGACACGATGCGGGTCAAGCTGGGCGGTGGCGACAACGGCCACAACGGCCTCAAGTCGATGCGGTCCTCTCTGGGCACCGGCGACTTCCACCGGGTGCGCGTCGGCATCGGCCGCCCGCCCGGTCGTCAGGAGGTGCACGACTTCGTGCTCTCCAACTTCTCCAGCACCGAGCGCAAGGTGCTGCCGTTCGTGGTCGACACCGCCGCCGACGCGATCGAGACGCTGATCAACGAGGGTCTGGAGAAGACCCAGCAGCGGTTCAACTCCTAGGGTCGACTCTCAGGGGTCAGCTCTGAGGGGTCAGCTCCGAGGCGGCCGCAGATACCGGTCGTACGCAGCGACCGCCGCCAGCTGGGAACCGACCTCGAACTTCCGCAGGATCGACTTCACCTGCGTCCGCACCGTCGTCTGCGCCACCCCGAAGCGAGACGCGATCTCGGCGACGGTGGCCCCGTCGTAGAGCAGCTCGAGCACCTCGTGCTCGCGCACCGTCAGCGAGCGGACCAGGCGGTGCATGCGCTCGCGTCCTTCCCGCATCAGGTGCCACTGCGCGACCAGTCCCTCGACCTCTCCCGGAGTGTGCCCGCGCCGTCCCTCGGCCGCATCGCGCAGCGCGTCCTCGATCGTGTCCGAGTGGGTGTCGTCGGAGAGCACCGTGACCGCACCGGCCTCGAGCAGGGCGCCCCAGAGCCCCCCGCGCGGGGCGGAGGTCAGCACGACCCCGGGCAGGCGTACGCCTCGGACCAGGTCACACACCTCGCCGAGATGGGTCCAGCCGTCGAGGTCGGTGACCACCAGCCAGGCCGAGGGAGCTCCGACGAGCAGCTCGTCGGGATCCGCGGAGGTGGAGGCCGTCGCCGTCACGGTGATTCCGTGCTCGTCGAGCGCAACCGTCACGGCATCAAGGGTCATCGTCTCGTCCGCTGAGACTGCGACCCTGAGTCGTACGGTCGAGGCTGCCATGTCTGCTGTGCCGTTCGGTCGTCCCGGTCCCCGCCAGATCTCCCTGGGGGTATGAATATTGTGGGCGGATCCAGGCGGAGATCGGGAACCTGTTCTACAGTGCCCCAAGTTTGGGGATGACCTGGGACAACGCTTCCCGCAATGTAATTTGTGGACGACCTCGAAATTCTATGACTCCTCAATTCTCGGTATTGGCCCGAAATGGGGTCACGTGGCGATACCGTGCTGATTACGTTGCCTTGTAAAGGTTTCGGTCACAACATTCATATTGGGACGGCCCGACAAGCTCGGGCTGGGGGAGCAGGGCCTGGACACGGCCCTATTCGGGACTCATACCTCACTGGCCGACCCGTCCTGGGGAGCAGTATGTCTATGTCCATTTTCCAACGGATCAACTCGGGTTGGTTGACCACCGCGTACGCAACCACCACCGCCGTCCTGATCGGCGTCCAGAGCTTTCTGATCGCCGTCCTTCAGGGCCCTTGGGTCTCCTTCCGTCCCGGCGGAGCACTCCTCTGGGTCCTTCTCACGGTCATCGTCGTCACCACCTCGCTCGCGGCCGCCGCAGCGCTCCTGTTCGGTGCTGTGCGCATCTACCGGCGCGTGTGCGCGGCGGAGGCGAAGGCAGCCGACGAGATCTACCACGACCTGCTCAGCGCGCGTGAGACGCAGCGTCTCCACCGGGCCCGGATGCACGAGGTGACCTCGACCCTCGCCGGTGTTCGCTCGGCCAGCGAGCTGCTGTGCAACTCCGAGACGCTCGACCCGGAGCGTCGCGTCGCGATGATGGCCATGATGGGCAGCGAGCTCAGGCGCCTGGAGCGCCTCGTCCGTGCCCAGCGAGGCGGCGCGGACACGATGCCCGTCGACACCGGAGTGATCGACGTCGACGCGGTCGTTCACAACCTCGCCCTGGCCCACGAGGCCGGCGGCACCACGGTGGTCCACGAGCCCAGCAACTCGCTCGCGGTCGGCAGCTCGGACGCGGCCGCACGGATCATCAACATTCTTCTCGACAACGCGGCCAAGCACGGCTCCGGCGCTGTCGACGTCACCGTCCGGCACGAGCCTGGCGAGTCCCGCCAGATGGTCGTGATCGAGGTCTCCGACGACGGCCCCGGGGTCGCCCCCGAGGTGCGCGAGCGGATCTTCGAGTGGGGCGTCCGCGGGCCTGACTCAGCCGGCCAGGGGATCGGGCTCAACGAAGCCCACACCGTGGCCGAGCGGATGGGGGGCTCACTCCGCCTCGCCGCCGCGGAACGTACAACCTTCGTGGTCACTCTTCCCAGCGCCGTGATCCCGCGCGCCACGACAGAAGCAGAGCAGGAAGGCGTCCCCGATGACGTTGTCGCCGCGTAGCCAGTATCGAGTCGTGATCGTCGAGGACCACGTCCTCTTCGCCGAGTCGCTCGAGCTCGCCGTCTCGATGGAGGGGTACGACGTGCGTCGCATCCCGATGCCCAGCGAGCCCGTCTCCACCGCCACCATGGTCTCCGTCGTACTCCGCAACAAGCCGAAGGTCGTGCTCCTCGACCTCGACCTGGGCCGCTACGGCGACGGCGTACGCCTCATCGAACCGTTGGCCAAGGCCGGCGTCGACGTGGTCGTGGTGACCGGTGCGATCGAGGAGGCTCGCTGGGGCCAGGCGCTGCGCAACGGCGCCCGCACCGTGCTGTCCAAGTCCCGCCCGCTCGGCGAGATCCTCGGCACCGTCAGGCGGCTCTACCAGGGCGCCTGCGTCCTGGCGGTGAGCGATCGCGAGCGGCTGATCCGGGTCTGGTTCGAGCGCCAGCACGAGGTCTCCGAGCTGAGCCGTCGCATCGAGCTGCTCACCAAGCGCGAGTCGCAGGTCCTCGGCCACCTGATGCTCGGCCGCACCGTCCACGAGATCGCCGTCATCGGCGTCGTGTCGGAGGCGACGGTGCGCACCCAGGTGAAGTCCATCCTCGCCAAGCTCCAGGTCACCTCCCAGATCGCCGCCGTCGGCCTCGCCCACCGGCTCGGCTGGCGGTCCCCGCAGTCACTGGAGTGAACCACTGGTCTGGACCAGTGGGTTCCGGTTCCCTCATTTGGTCTAACCGGACCCCCATCGGCCCCCAACGACCGCCTTCTTCCCGCATTGTTCTGGCATGAAGTAAGCGTTCGGGCGCCCAGCAGCTTTGGGGGAGATGATGACGGTAGAGCTGGCGTCGGTGGAGACAGTAGTCCCGCTCGACATCAACCGACGGAGGGTGTCCGCCAAGGCACCCTCCCTTCGGTTGCAGGCCTCGATGGTCGACGGGCTCGCGCTGATGATCCTCGCGCCGCTGATCGTGGGACAGGAGATCGTCCACGCGCTGGCGTGGGGTCTGCTCTGGGGGCTGGCCACCAGGATCACCGCGCCGAAGATCCTGCCCGGCGCCGAGCGCCTGCGGGCGACGGTCTCGGGGGTCTTCAAGGCGTTCATGGCGATGAGCATGGCGACCTGGCTGCTGGGTGCGCTGGTCGAGCTGCCGCAGGCGCAACTGGTCGTGCAGACGATCCTCGGGCTGGTCACCGCGCTCGCGTTCCGGGTGGTGGGCTACATCTTCAGCTCCCGGCCGCGCACCCCGTTGCGGGTCGTGGTGGTCGAGGCGGCCCATGACCACGGAGCGATCCCGGAGTGGACCCATCGGCTCAGCGGCGGCCTGATGGAGGCCGCGGCGGTATGCCGCGCCGACGGGCTCTCCGGCGCGATCGCCTCGGTCGGGCCCGACGCGGTGCTGGTCGTCCCCGGGCCCGACCTGGCCGGCCGCGAGATCCAGCGACTGGCCTGGACGAGCGAGTCCTTCGGCCTTCCCCTGCTGGTCAGCACCAGGATGCAGGACGTGACCCCGCAGCGTACGTCCTCGATGCGGCTGGGCTCGATGAGCCTCCTCTACGTCGACGAGGCCCTGCGGGCGCGGCTGACCCGGGTGGCCAAGTACGTGTGGGAGTGGCTGGCCGCGGCGGCGGCCGCCGCCGTGCTCGTCCCGGTCTTCGCCGTGATGGCGGTCGTGATCAAGCTCGACTCCCCGGGCCCGGTCTTCTTCCGGCAGGTGCGCGTCGGACGCAACGGCAAGCAGTTCCGGATCTGGAAGTTCCGCACCATGGTCGTCGACGCCGAGTCGCTACTGCGCACGCTCGACCACCGTCCCGGGCAGGTCCTCTTCAAGCTCCGCGCGGACCCGCGGGTGACCCGTGTCGGGCGGGTGCTGCGGAAGTACTCCATCGACGAGCTGCCGCAGCTTTTCAACATCGTGCTGGGCCAGATGTCGCTGGTCGGACCTCGGCCTGGACTGCCGAGCGAGGTGGCGATGTACGATCGGGACTCGCATCGCCGACTCGCGGTTGCTCCCGGTCTGACCGGGCTGTGGCAGGTCTCGGGGCGATCGGACCTCTCCTGGGAGGACACGGTTCGCCTGGACCTGGACTATGTGGACAACTGGACGCTGCTACGCGACTTCGGAATCGTCGTTCGTACGGTCAAAGCTGTCGTGCGTGGCTCTGGCGCCTACTAGTGAGTGTCGCCTAAACTCCCAGGCCGTTGTGTGAGCAACCCAACACGTACGAACAACTGGATCCTCGACGGGAACGTCCCCCATGCAAACCTCCCCCCACCCCATGATTGCCGGCCGATACGAGCTGCACCGCCTGATCGGGCGAGGCGGTATGGGCGAGGTATGGCAGGCCATGGACCTCACCCTGCAGCGCTGGGTCGCGGTCAAGATCGTGCGGACGTCGGCCGACCCGACGATGATCGAGCGGTTCCGGCGCGAGTCGCTCTCCACCGCGGCCGCCAGCCACTCCGGCACCGTGCAGGTCCACGACGCCGGGATCGAACGCACCGCCAACGGGCCGATGGCCTTCCTCGTCATGGAGCTCCTGACCGGCCCCGACCTCGGCGAGCGCCTGCGCTCGCACGGCCCGCTGATCGCCCGCGAGGCCGGTGAGGTCATCGTCCAGGCCGCGCGTACGCTCGCCGCGGTCCACGCCCAGGGGATCGTCCACCGCGACATCAAGCCGTCCAACCTCGTCTACGACAGTGACCGCAGGATCAGGATCGTCGACTTCGGGATCGCCCAGCTCGCCCGCCTGGGCGACCAGCGGCTGACCTCCACCCACGACGTGGTCGGAAGCCTCGGCTACCTCTCGCCCGAGCGTGGCTCGGGGGGCGAGGTCGGTCCGCCGAGCGACATCTACTCGCTGGGCTGCGTCTTCTACGAGATGCTCACCGGCCGCACCCCCTACTCCGGCGGCGCACCGGCGACGATGGTCTACCAGCACGCCACCGCACCCATCCCGCGGGTCAGCGGCGCGGTCCAGGTGCCGAAGATCATCGACGACCTGGTCGCGATGATGATGGCCAAGGACCCCGGGCAGCGGCCGAGCGCGCACGACGTCGTCGCGGTGCTCACCGGCTCGGGCCCGCTACCGGTCTTCGACGTGCAGGTGCCCCGGCAGCGTCCGATGCACCCGTCGGGTCCGATCAGCACCTCCGGTGCCTACGAGGCTTTCGGTGGGAGCGGCTCGTTCCCCGCAGCCGGGTCGACCGGGGCCACCGGCTCGTCCGGCGCGTTCGCGAACATCGGGGCGAGCGGGTCGTTCCCGACCGGCGGGTCCCGGGTGGCGAAGCCCTCCGGCGCCAACCGGACGTTGAGCATCCTGCTGGCGGTGGCTCTGGTCGGTGTCGCGGTCGGCGGCCTGGCGACGTTCGCCTCCTTCCGGAGCGCCTCGGAGACCGGCCGTGCGGCCGCACTCAGCGAGGCACTCCCCGAGACCATCGAGCTCGCCGTCGACGTGATCTTCGAACGGGATGCGCTGCAGCCCGTCGCGCAGGCGCCGGTCAACGTACGCTCCACCTACCTGCACACGACCGACCTCGCGGTCGAGGAGTGGCGGACCGCCGCGGCCGAGATCGACGTCGACGGTGATCCCGAGCTGCGGAGTCTCCACCACGACATCACCGAGGTGCTCGACGACTTCGAGCTCTACCGGGTCGAGATGCAGCAAGGCGACCGGGCCAGCCAGGACGCTGCTCGCGAGGTCTACACCGCGTTGGCCAGCAACCTGCTGATGCTCGCGGCGCAGGTGCCGGAGCTGGAGGACGGCCAGACCGGTGACCAGGTCCGCAACCTCAGCAGGCTGACGGGGGCCGCGGAGGCGTTCAGCATCGAGCGGGAGCTCATGGTCGTCGCGCTGTCCGAGAACGAGATCGGTACGAAGTCGGTCAAGGACCTCACCGACGCGGAGGCCGCCTGGGTGAAGTCGTCCTCGGCGTTCTACTCGGGCGCCTCGCCCGAGCTGCAGGCGGAGCTCGACCGGGTCTCCGACGGCACCTTCGACAAGGGCTCGGGCGCGATGATGGTGCAGCGTACGGTCCGTGATGTTGCCGCCAAGGGCAGCATCGACGGCGTCGCGACGGAGCTGAGGGCGGCGTCGAAGGGCGAGCCGATCGTCCGCACCTGGTCCGACGGCGCCGTCGAATACATCCAGAGCCTTCTCGAGGTGATCCTGAAGTCGGCCGAGACCATGGCCAACGACGTCACCGACGAGGACGAGCGTGCCAAGACCGGGCTGATCCTGCGGGCTGTGCTGACCGGGGTGGTGCTGGTCGTCGCGATCGGGCTCGGGCTGGGTCTTCTTCGGAGCCGGCGGACGTCTCGATAGAGTGCCGCGGGTGAACTTCGAAGCGGAGCCAGAGAAAATTCAGCAGAGCGAAGCTGGTGTGCCCACGCCCGAGATCCTCGCCTCCGACCACCTGCTGGCCGCCTGGCTGGCCGAGACCGCCGGTCGCCGGCTGCTCGAGGTGCGCGCCACCTCCGGCCTGGAGGGCAAGGAGCTCAAGGACGCCGGTGACCTGGCGGCACATGAGCTGCTGATGGAGCTCGTCGCCGCCTACCGTCCCGAGGACGGGGTCCTGTCCGAGGAGGGCAAGGACTCCAAGGAGCGGCTCACCCAGGACCGGGTGTGGATCATCGATCCGCTCGACGGGACCCGCGAGTTCTCCGAGCCGCCGCGCGATGACTGGGCGGTGCACGTGGCGCTGTGGGCCTCCTCCAACGGAGGAGAGCTCATCGCCGGCGCGGTCGCGCAGCCGGCGCTCGCCGACGCGTCCGTGCAGAGCACCTTCCACACCGGTGCCGCTCCGGTCGTGCCGCCGTCGACCTCGACCCGTCCCCGGATCGCCGTCTCCCGCAGCCGCCCGCCGGCGTTCGTGGAGGCGCTGGCCGAGGAGATCGGCGCCGAGCTGGTGCCGATGGGATCGGCCGGCGTGAAGATGATGTCGGTCGTGCGCGACATCTCCGACGCGTACGTCCACGCGGGCGGGCAGTACGAGTGGGACTCCGCCGCTCCCGTGGCGGTCGCGGCTGCTGCTGGGCTGTTCACCTCGCGGATCGATGGCTCGCCGCTGCGGTACAACCAGGACGATGTCTACCTGCCTGATGTGATCGTGTGTCGGCCGGAGCTCTCTGAGCAGATCCTCTCGTTCATCAAGAGGCATGGGGTGGAGTAGGGCCAGCGTCGTTCGCGGCTGTGTTTTTGGGGCTGGTCTGGGCCGCCGACCCTGTCCTTGATTGTTTCTCGCCCTGCCCCGGAGTAAAGGACGGCCTGCGGCCGCCGGCTTCGCCGGCCGCTTCGCGGTCCTTGACACCGGACCATGTCGAGAAAGATCTGGCTGGCTATCAGGGGCGGCGGCCCCAGTGTGGCCGCGGGGTAGTCGCTCCTCGGGAGGCGGGCGCCCCACGGTGAACGAAAATTCATTCACCCCTGGCAGAAGAAGACGCTCTCCTGGGTGAACGAAACTTTCTTCACCCCGGTTTGCCGAAGGAATTTTCGTTCACCCTTCAGACCCCAAGCCCCTACCCAACTCAGGACCCGCGCCAAACCCCTGCCGCCGGCCCGATAGCCAGCCTGTGATTATCGGGTCTGGTTGGCCTGGGGCCGACTGATGCAAGGGTTGGTGCCGGTCTCGGTCGTGGTGTGACTCATAGCC
>NZ_JBHWLY010000012.1:0-21049 GCF_042730435.1 Nocardioides sp. NPDC059952
GTCTGCATGCCTTGGAGCGAAGCGAAGCGAGCGAGGCGTGCAGATGCGCCGACTCGGCTCGTACTGACACCCAACCCGATCGGGCCCGTTCCTCCCATGTAACACGTCGTTCGTAGGACTACTCGCCCTATCTGAACGACCGGATAGTCCTACGAACAGCGTGTTACACCGCCCGCCGCCGCGCCACCGTCGCCGCCAGCGCGGCCGCGGGGAGCATGAGGACGGCGACGACGAGGAGAGCCCGCAGGGTGCCGACCTGGTCCCCGATGGCCCCCAGGATCGGCGGGAAGCCGAGGAAGGCTCCGTAGGCCAGCGTGGAGACGACCGAGACGCGAGCAGCGGCCCGGGTCTCGTCGTCGGCGGCGATGCTGATCCCCAGGGGGAAGCCGAGGGCCGCGCCGAAGCCCCACAGGACGATCCCGGCCAGCGCGAGCCCGAACGAGCCGGCGAACACCGTCAGCACGATCCCGACTCCCGCCAGCGCCGCCGAGGCGATCAGAACCGGCTGCCGACCGATCCTGTCGATCACCTTCGCGCCCGCGAAGCGGGCAAGGCTCATGCAGAAGACGAACGCCGCATAGCAGGCCACCCCGACCCGGTGGCTCACGTCGTAGCCGTCGATCATCGCCAGCGACACCCAGTCGTTGGCGCTCCCCTCGGCGGCGGCGAAGGCGAGCACCATCAGCCCCAGCAGCAGCGTCTGGGGCGAGCGCCAGGCGGCGATCAGCTCACGCCGCGGCGAGTGCCCCTCCGGGGGCGGCTCAGCCGGGAGGAACCCCAGGGTCCCCCACCAGCAGACCGCCAGCGCGACGGCCGCGACCCCGGCGATGTGCCACACCGTCGGCAGCGTGCCCACCAGGGCGATGCCCAGCAGTCCACCGAGCACGGTCCCGACGCTCCACATCGCGTGCAGCTGCGGCATCAGCGTCTTGCCACCGCGCCGCTCGACCGCGGCCCCCTCGACGTTCATGGCGACGTCCCAGACCCCATAACCGACGCCGTACGCCACCAGGAACAGCGCCACCAGCCACGCCTGCTCCAGCCAGCTCCCGGAGATCGCCACGAGGGTCAGGGCGGCGACACAGAGCACCGCGCAGCGGCGTACGACCCGGGCAGCGCCCCAGCGCATCACCAGTCCCCCGGCGAGCGGCAGCGCGGCGACGGAGCCGATGCCCATCGCCAGCAGCATCAGACCGACGGCCGAGTTGTTCAGACCGAGGCTCTCGCGGAGCGCGGGGATGCGGGAGATGAAGGTCGCGGACAGCAGACCGTTGGTGGCGAACGCCACCACTGATCCGGCCTGGGCACGGCGGAGAGGCGTCACGAGTAAAGGCTAGTGGGCCCCGGGCCGCGTCCAGGTGCGGGGGATCAGTCCCGCTTCTTCTCGTACGGCCCGCCGCGCCCGAAGATCGGCAGCACCCACGGCTGACGCAGCGGGGCGCCGGCGAGCGCGACGACCGCGAAGGCAGTCGCGAGGACCCAGGCGATCCCGTAGAGCGCGCTACCGAGCCCGAAGGTCACGATCGTGACGGCGAGCAGGGTGAGCTGCAGGTTGAGGGCGCCGGCGGCGTGGTGCTTCACGAACTCGGAGCGCTTGCCGACGGTGTAGTAGAGGATCGCGGGACCGACGACGATCGGCACCCAGGTCGTGGCCTGGGCGAGGGCAGCCAGGAGCCGCTCCTCGGTGGTCGGCGGCGGCAGCAGATCGCGGGCGGGCTTCGCCGGCGCCGGAGCCGGGGTCGGCTGCGCGATCAGGTCGCGGGTGATCGGCTCCAGGGCGGCGTACGTCTTCGACTTCATGGTCAGGTCGAACCGGACGTCGAACTCGGCCTGGTCGAGCCGGCCGTCGGCGTAGGCGGCCTTGAGCACGTCGACCACACGGTCGCGATCGGCATCGGTGCAGCGCAGCTCGTCGCCGACGACCGGAGCCGACGGGACTGGCTGGGTGGGCGGGGTGGGCGGGGTCGGGATCGGGGCAGTTGAGGACATACCTCTACGATCCGCCGCAGATGCCTTCCGGACAATCAGGGAAGCCCCCGAATGCAAACCGACCGACCCCGGTGTTGTGCCGGAGCCGGTCGGAGGAAGACGTTTAGAAAACGGTCCAGGTGGACCGCATCGGGCGGGACTCCAGCCAGGCCTGGAAGCCGATCAGGGTCTGCTGGTCCATCGCCAGGTCGATGTGCTCGCCCTTGACGTCGCAGGTCACGATCAGGCTCTCGGGGTAGAGGACGAGCTCCTCGATACCTTCGGGAGAGCGGCTGGAGACATAGACGATCTCGACCCGGCGCCAGACTCGTTTGGGCTTGGGCGAGAGCGAGAAGATCCGGAACCACTCCAGCTGCGCGTCACCGGAGTAGCGGCCGATGCCGATGACCCAACCGCGCCCGGGACTGGTGTCCCGGACGCGGTGGCTCAGTTCGAAGACGCCGCCGTTGCGAGCGAGCAGACGGCGGCGTACGGCGATCCCGATGCCATAGGCGAGGACAAGCAGAAGCAGGCAGGCCACGACGGCCAACAGCAGCTCCCACCATGCCATTCGGGTCCGCCCCTCTCTACCTTAAGAGGCCTTCTCGACAGCGCGGATGCGTGCCTCGGCACGACGGATGCGCTTCTCGGCGTCGTTGTTGGTGCCGAGCAGGCGACGGGCCTCCTCGAGCTCGACCTCAGCCTGGCTGAGGTCGATCTCGTGGGCCAGCAGCACGTGCTCGGACAGGATCGAGACGCGGTCGTTGGCCACCGAGAGGAAGCCACCGTCGACGGTCGCGATGACCTCGGTGCCCTCCTCCGGAGTGATCTCCACGACCGCCTCGGTGAGTGCCGACAGCACCGGCGCGTGACCGCGCAGGACACCGACATCACCGTCGACCGTTCGGGCGATGACCATGGTGGCCCCGCCGCTCCAGACCACCCGGTCTGCAGCGACGAGCTCCACCTGAAGTGCGTCCGTCATCAGAGGCTCTTCTGGATCTCGGCCCACTTCGCCTCGACGTCGTCGAGGCCACCACACATGAAGAACGCCTGCTCAGCGACGTGGTCGTACTCGCCGTCGGCGATCTTGTTGAACGCCTCGATGGTGTCCTTGACCGGAACCGTCGAGCCCTCGATGCCGGTGAACTGCTTGGCGACGTAGGTGTTCTGCGACAGGAACCGCTGGATCCGGCGAGCGCGGGAGACGATGATCCGGTCTTCCTCGGAGAGCTCGTCGACACCCAGGATCGCGATGATGTCCTGCAGCTCCTTGTTGCGCTGGAGGATCTGCTTGACGCGGACGGCGCAGTCGTAGTGGTCCTGACCGATGTACTGCGGGTCCAGGATTCGCGACGTCGAGGTCAGCGGGTCCACCGCCGGGTAGATACCCAGCGAAGCGATCTCACGGGAGAGCTCGGTGGTCGCGTCGAGGTGGGCGAACGTGGTCGCCGGAGCCGGGTCGGTGTAGTCGTCGGCCGGCACGTAGATCGCCTGCATCGAGGTGATCGAGTGACCACGCGTCGAGGTGATCCGCTCCTGGAGCAGACCCATCTCGTCGGCGAGGTTGGGCTGGTAACCCACGGCCGAAGGCATCCGGCCCAGCAGGGTCGAGACCTCGGAACCCGCCTGGGTGAACCGGAAGATGTTGTCGATGAACAGCAGCACGTCCTGGCCCTGGACGTCGCGGAAGTACTCCGCCATCGTCAGCGCCGAGAGGGCCACGCGAAGACGCGTGCCCGGCGGCTCGTCCATCTGGCCGAAGGTCAGGGCGACCTTGTCGTAGACGCCGGCCTCCTGCATCTCGTGGATGAGGTCGTTGCCCTCACGGGTGCGCTCGCCGACACCGGCGAACACGGAGACACCACCGTGGTTCTTGGCGACTCGGGCGATCATCTCCTGGATGAGGACGGTCTTGCCGACGCCCGCACCACCGAAGAGGCCGATCTTTCCACCGGTCACGTAGGGAGTGAGGAGGTCGATGACCTTGATGCCCGTCTCGAACATCTGGGTCTTGGACTCGAGCTGGTCGAAGGCCGGAGCCTTGCGGTGGATGCCCCAGCGCTCCTTGACCTCGACCGTTGCCGGGTCGACGTCGAGGATGTCACCGGTCGCGTTGAACACGTGGCCGAGGGTGACGTCACCCACGGGGACCGTGATCGGGGCACCGGTGTCGGACACCGTGGCACCACGGACGACGCCGTCGGTCGGCTTCAGCGAGATGGCGCGGACCATGCCGTCACCGATGTGCTGAGCAACCTCGAGCGGGAGGATCGAGGTCTCACCGTTGACGGTGACCTCGACCTCGAGCTTGTTGTAGATTTCCGGCATGGCGTCGACGGGGAACTCCACGTCGACGACCGGGCCGATCACGCGGGCGATGCGGCCCGTCGTGGTCTTCTCGTCAACCTGTGCGGTCATTTTCTAGTCAGTCTTTCTGTGGGTTCTCAGTCGTTCGCAGCCTGGGCGTCGGCGAGCGCGTTCACGCCACCGACGATCTCGCTGATCTCCTGGGTGATGCCGGCCTGGCGAGCCTGGTTGGCAACCCGGGTGAACTTCTTGATGAGCTCGTCGGCGTTGTCGGTAGCCGACTTCATCGCCTTCTGACGCTGAGCCAGCTCGGAGGCGGCCGCCTGCAGCAGCGCGAACCAGATCCGGCTCACGACGTACTGCGGGAGCAGCGAGTCGAGCACGGCCTCGGCCGACGGCTCGAACTCGTAGAGCGGCAGGACATCGCCCTCGGCCGGAGCCTCGGTGCCCTCCACGACCTCCAGAGGCAGAAGACGTACGGCGGTGGGCTTCTGCGTCATCATGGTGATGAACCGCGTGTAGACCACGTGGACCTCGTCGACGCCGGGAGCGGCGGCCTTCTCGGCATCGGCACCCTCGACGAAGACCTCGATCAGCTTCTCGCCGATCTCCTTCGCCGCCTCGTACTCCGGACGGTCCGAGAAGCCCGTCCAGGCCTGCGCCACGGGACGGCTGCGGAACTTGTAGAAAGCCTCCGCCTTGCGTCCGGTGACGTAGAGGTCGACGTCCTTGCCCTCGGCCTTGAGCTTCTCGACCAGACCCTCGGCCTCCTTGAGCACGCTCGAGGAGTAGGAGCCGGCCAGACCCCGGTCGCTGGTGACCACCAGCACGGCGGCGCGGGTGGGCGCCTCCGGCTCGGTGGTCAGCGGGTGGTCCACGTTGGAGTAGGTCGCCACCGCAGAGACGGCGCGGGTGAGCTCACGGGCGTACGGCGCGGCCGCATTGGCCCGCTGCTGCGCCTTGATGATCCGGGACGCAGCGATGAGCTCCATGGCACGCGTGATCTTCTTCATCGACTCCGTCGACTTGATCCGCGCGCGGAGTTCACGCACTGACACGGCCATGGGTCAGCCCCGCTTCTGCTTGACGATCTGCTCCTGCTCGACGTCCTCGTCAGCCAGGGCCTCTTCCTTGGCGGAACCCGGCTTGATCGAGGCGCCCTCCGAGGTCTCGAACTGGTCGAGGAAGGCGTCGTAGGCGTCGTTGAGCGCGGTCTCGGTGGAGTCCTCGAACTTCAGGGACTCGCGGATCGCGGCCAGGATGCCCTCATGGGAGCGGCGCAGGTAGTCGAGGAACTCCTGCTCGAACTTGAGCACGTCCTCGGTCGGGACGATGTCCAGGCGGCCGGTGGTGCCGAGCCACAGCGAGACGGTCATCGCGTCGATCGGGTACGGCGAGTAGGCCGGCTGCTTGAGCAGCGCCATCAGTCGCTGGCCGCGGGCCAGCTGCTGCTTCGAGGCCGCGTCCAGGTCGGAGGCGAACATCGCGAAGGCCTCCATCGCGCGGTACTGCGCGAGGTCGACCTTGAGCGAGCCGGTGACGCCCTTGAGCGCCTTGGTCATCGCCGCGCCACCGACGCGGGAGACCGAGACACCGACGTCGATCGCCGGACGCTGGTTGGCCGCGAACAGGTCGGACTGCAGGAAGATCTGACCGTCGGTGATCGAGATGACGTTGGTCGGGATGAACGCCGAGACGTCGTTGGCCTTCGTCTCGATGATCGGCAGACCGGTCATCGAGCCCGCGCCCATCTCGTCGGAGAGCTTCGCGCAGCGCTCCAGCAGCCGGGAGTGCAGGTAGAAGACGTCACCCGGGTAGGCCTCACGGCCCGGCGGGCGGCGCAGCAGCAGCGACACGGCGCGGTAGGCCTCGGCCTGCTTGGTCAGGTCGTCGAAGACGATCAGGACGTGCTTGCCCTCGTACATCCAGTGCTGGCCGATGGCCGAGCCGGTGTAGGGGGCGAGGTACTTGAAGCCGGCGGAGTCGGAGGCGGGAGCGGCCACGATGGTCGTGTACTCCAGCGCGCCGGCCTCCTCGAGGGCGCCACGCACGGAGGCGATGGTCGAGCCCTTCTGGCCGATGGCGACGTAGATGCAGCGAACCTGCTTGTCGGGGTCACCCGAGTCCCAGTTCTGCTTCTGGTTGATGATCGTGTCGATGGCGACCGTGGTCTTACCGGTCGCGCGGTCACCGATGATCAGCTGGCGCTGGCCGCGGCCGATCGGGGTCATCGCGTCGATCGCCTTGATGCCGGTGGCGAGCGGCTCGTGAACCGACTTGCGCTGCATCACGCCCGGAGCCTGGAGCTCCAGGGCGCGGCGGCCGACCGTCTCGATGTCGCCGAGGCCGTCGATCGCGTTGCCGAGCGGGTCCACGACGCGGCCGAGGTAGCCGTCGCCGACGGGAACGGAGAGAACCTCGCCCGTACGTCGGACCGACTGGCCCTCCTCGATCTTGTCGAAGTCGCCCAGGATGACGACACCGATCTCGCGGGTCTCGAGGTTCAGGGCGAGACCGAGGGTCCCGTCCTCGAACTCGAGGAGCTCGTTCGCCATGGCCGAGGGCAGGCCCGAGACCTGGGCGATGCCGTCAGCGGTCCGCGCGACAGTGCCGACCTCCTCGGTCTTCGCCGCCTCGGGCTTGTAGTCCGCGACGTACTTTGCCAGCGCGTCCCTGATCTCGTCGGGACGGATGGTGAGCTCCGTCATCTCTGCCTTCTCTCTCGTTCTTACGTCGAAGTCTGTGTCACACAGGGGTCATACGGCCAGTCGAGGCCGTGATGCCGGATCAGCCGGCGAGTGCTCGCTGCGCCCCGTCGAGGCGGCTGGAGATGGTGCCGTCGATGACGTCGTCACCGATCGAGACCTTGATGCCGCCGACGATGGCCGGGTCGACCACGATGTTCAGGTGGACCTCGCGGCCGTACTTCGTCGCGAGGGCCGCAGCCAGGCGGGTGGTGTCAGCCTCCGAGAGCGGGGCGGCCACGCGGACGACCGCGGTGCCTTCGCCCGCGACCGCGGCGGCGACCTTCTGGTATTCACCCAGCGCGACCGTGGCGGTGCGGTAGGTGCCGGCCAGTGCGTGCTTGGTCAGGGTGACCGTCGCCGCCAGCGCCTTGCCGCCGAGCAGGTCGTCGACCAGCTTGACCTTGTCAGCGGTCGTGCGAGCCGGGTCGGAGAGCGCGTCGCGCAGCTCCGGCGTCTCCTGCACGGCCTGCTGAACCGCGAACAGCTCGTCGGCGAGGCGCTTGGCCTCGCCGCCGGCGCTGCGGACCGCGGCGATCTCGCTCAGTCGCTCGACCGCGTCGCTCAGGTCACCGGCGTGCGTCCAGCGGTGCTTGACCGCCGACTCGACCACACCGAGGCCCGTCGCGTCGACCTTCCCACCGAACAGCTCGCCGACGAGGCCGGTCTTGGCCTCTGCCGGCACCGAGGCGTCGGTGACGAAACGGCGCAGAGCTGCTTCGGTGCGGAAGGTCTGGGAGACCTCGAAGAGGGTGTCGGCCGCCTTCGCCGCCGCCTCAGGAGAGGCGGAGACAGCGGTCTTCAGCTCCTCGGTCAGGGCGGCAACGGCGTCGGCCGACGCTCCACGGAAGTCCATCAGTGAACCCCTGCCTCGAGGTCAGCGAGGAACCGCTCGACCACACGGCTGGAACGCTCGTCGTCGTCGAGGGACTCCCCGACGATGCGACCGGCGAGACCGGTGGCCAGCGAGCCGACCTCGGTCTTCAGCGAAGCAGCAGCCGCCTGGCGCTCGGCCTCGACCTGCGCCTTGCCTGCGGTGACGATGCGCTCGGCCTCGGCCTGCGCCTCGGCGCGGAACTCGGCCTTGATGGCTGCACCCTCCTCACGGGCCTGCTCGCGGATGCGGGCAGCCTCGTGACGAGCATCGGCCAGCTGAGCCTCCAGCTGGGCGAGCTTGGCGTCCGCCTCGGCCTGCTTGGCGTTGGCGTTCTCGATGCCACCTTCGATCGCCGCGGTTCGATCGGCGTACGCCTTCTCGAAGTTCGGAACGATGAACTTCGCAACTCCCACGAAGAGGATGGCGATGACGATGACACCGAGGATGATCTCCGGGACGTGCGGGACCAACGGGTTGATCTCGGTCTCCGCAGCGGTTACCTGGGTAAGGATCATGTCGGAACCTTCAGTAGTTCCCTACGTCAGCGAAGGACGAAGGCGAGAGCCAAGGAGATGATGAAGAACTGCTCACACAGAGCGAAGCCGAGGATCGCGATCGCCTGCAGGCGGCTCTGGGCCTCCGGCTGGCGGGCGACACCGGCGACGTACGCGGCGAAGATCAGACCGACACCGACACCCGGGCCGATGGCGGAGAGGCCGAGGCCGATGATTCCGAGCTGTCCCTCCATGGGGATTTTCCTTTCGGTTGTGACGCGATCTGCGTCATTTGTTGTACGTCGAGTTGGGTTAGCTGTTTGGGTCCGAGCCTGAACGGATCAGTGCTCGTCCGCGACCGCGCCGGCGATGTACATCGCCGAGAGCAGCGTGAAGACGTAGGCCTGCAGGAACATGATCAGCATGTCCAGGAAGGACACGAAGATGCCCAGCAGGAAGGCGAAGACGCCGGCGGCGACGCCCTGCCACGTCGGAGCGTAGTGCAGGATCAGCCAGGCGCCGCCGATGGAGAACAGCGCCACCAGCAGGTGGCCGGCGAACATGGTCGCGAAGAGACGGATGGCCAGCGTGAAGGGCCGCACGACGATGTTGGAGAGGAACTCCAGCGGGACCATCATGATCAGGATCGGGCCACTCACGCCGCTCGGCACCGTCTGGAGCTTGAGGTAGCCGACGAACCCGTGCTTCGCGATGCCGACGATGTTGTAGACCAGCCAGGTGATCGCGGCCAGCGCCACGGTGAAGCCGATGTGCGACATCGTGGGGAACTGGACGAACGGGATGATCCCGTAGAAGTTGTTGATGATGATGAAGATGAAGACCGTGAAGAGGTACGGCACGAACCTCATGTAGTCCTTCGACCCGATGATGTCGCGGGCGATGGAGTTGCGGACCATCCCGTAGACGTACTCACCGGCGAACTGCAGACGGCTCGGAACCACGGCGGCCTTGCGTGAGGCGGCGTAGAAGAAGCCGAAACCGATCGCGACGGACAGCAGGACCAGGAGAGTCACCTTGGTCACGGCCCAGTCGCCGGACCCGACGATCGGCGGAAGGAAGAAGTCCGCGGGCCCCGGGATATGAGGCCCCGACTCCGACGCCATAACGGTGGCGGCAAGCGACTTCACGCTGTCTCCTGTTTGTTCGAACTTACGATTCTGGGTGGCGAGCCTTGAGGCTCGGGCATCATCCCGGCGGCCGCCCCCGACGGCCCGGACGATATCAGGCGCTACTGACGGGTCACGAGTCTGCCCCGGGCAGGTCGAAGAGCGGGATCCGCTCGCGTCGCACCAGGAACGCAAACGTGGTCGTCCATGCGACGGTCAGCGCCATGACCGAGAAGGCTGCCGCACGTACGACAGCGTCTCCCCCGGTCTGCGAAACGACCAGCAGGACAACGAAGAGAACCATGCCTGACACAGTGAAGACACCGACAGCGGCGGGCAACGACAGGGCGGGCGACTTCGCCGCGACCCAGAACATCGCCCAGGACCCGACCGCCAGCACGACAACGGTGGCGATCGAGCCGATCGCGGCACCCGTCAGACCATCAGTCCCGGCAAGAACAAAGGCCACCGCGAGGGCCGCGAGCACAGCAACTGCGGACACTGCGGCAGAACCTCGCAGCACCTTGGACTTGCTGGTTGCGGTCGTCATCGTCGGCGGCCGTTCTCTCTGGGGGCATTTCACGTGCTCAGGAGCGTATCCCGAGCGCTCGTGAAAACTATCACAAGCGTGTTTGGGTGCCCTAATTGATCGATCAAGACACCGCTAGTGGTGCTGGTTCTCCAGCGGGGTGAGGTCCTCGGGGACCTCGAGGAGCTTGTCGGTGCGCTCGCCTCGGATCTTGGGGAGGACGAAGGTGAGGAGCACGATGAGGGCCGTGGCGACGATGACGCCGACGATGACGACTGGGCCGCGGTAGAGGGTCACGAAGACGGAGCCGAAGGACATCAGGCCGGCCCAGAGCCACATGATCAGCACGGCGCGGCGCTGGGAGTGTCCGATCTCCAGGAGTCGGTGGTGCAGGTGCTTCTTGTCCGCGGCGAACGGGGAGCGGCCGGCGCGGGTGCGGCGTACGACGGCCAGCACCAGGTCGACGAGTGGCACCACGAGGATGGTCAGCGGGAGCAGCAGCGGCAGGAAGGTCACCAGGAGCGCGGTGGAGGCGTCGAAGGCGTTCACGTTCAGGCCGCCGGCGTTGTAGGAGCCCGAGAGGGTGACCGCGCTGGCGGCGAGGATCAGGCCGATCAGCATCGAGCCGCTGTCGCCCATGAACAGCCGGGCGGGGTGCCAGTTGTGGATCAGGAAGCCGACGCAGGCTCCGGCGAGCGCGACGGTCAGGAGGGCCGCTGTCGAGGCGCGGCCGATGTCGTTGATCCGGGTGAACTGGTAGCAGAACAGGAACAGCGCCAGCGCACCGATACCGACCACACCGGCGGCCAGACCGTCGAGGCCGTCGATGAAGTTGACCGCGTTGACCACGGTGATCACGACGAGCCCGGTGAGCAGCGCGCCCTGGGCCGGGTCGATCGAGAATTGGGTGCCGTCGGGGAACGTGATCAGGCTGTACTGCAGGTTGAAGCCCACCAGGATCGCGGTCGCCAGCACCTGACCGCCCAGCTTGGTGAGGGCGTCGAGCTCGAAGATGTCGTCGACGACACCGACGATGCAGATCAGCGCGCCGGCGAGGATCACGACGCCGGTGTCCTGCAGCACGAAGTCCGGTGCGTCGGCCAGGAACGGCAGCTCGCGGGCGACCAGGTAGGCAGCGACCAGACCACCCAGCATCGCCACGCCGCCCATGTAGGGGACCGGAACTGCGTGTACGTCACGGTCGCGGACCTTCGCGACGGCCCCCGTGCGCGTCGCGAACTCGCGGGCGACGACGGTGAGCAGGTAGGTCACCACGGCGGCGACCAGGAAGAGGAGGACGTAGGCGCGCATCAGGCTTCTGTGTCGGCGTCCGTGGTGGGCAGGTCGGTCTCGGCCTCGGCCTCGGCTGCGGGATCAGGATCACCGGGTCGGCGGATGGCGACGTCGTGCTCGGCGAGGATCTCGTTGATCCGGTCGATGCTGATCGCACCCTCCCGGAGAACCTTCGGTTCGTCGCCGGTGGCGGAGACGATCGTGGACGCCTCGCCGACGGGCGACTCGCCGCCGTCGATGATGGCCTTGACCATCTTGCCGAGCATCTCGTCGGCCTGGTCGGCGTTCGTGGCAGCAGGCTTCGTGGTGCGGTTGGCCGAGCTGGTCGCGAGCGGACCGACCCGGTCGATGATGCGGCGCAGGATGTCGGAGTCGGGGATGCGTACGGCCACGGTCTGGCGGGCCTCGCCCAGGTCCCACTGCAGCGACGGCTGCTGGTGGAAGACGACCGTGAGCGCACCGGGCCACAGCTCCTCGACGAGGCTGCGCGCCCAGTCGGGTATCCGCGTCGCGAGAGCGTCCAGGGTGGCGACGTTGGAGATCAGCACCGGCGGCGGCATCGCGCGGCCTCGGCCCTTGGCGGCGAGCAGACCGGCCACGGCGCCCTTGTCGAACGCGTCGGCGGCGATGCCGTAGACCGTGTCGGTCGGTACGACCACGAGCTCGCCGGCCTGAAGGGCAGCCACAGCAGCATCGATCGCCTCGGTCTGCTCGTCCTCGGTCGCGATCGGGTAGCGCTCAGTCACAGTGCTCATGTTGCCAGTTGTGCGGTCGTGAAGCGCGGACGGCCTGCCAGATCGAGATGATCGCGTACGTCCTGCCATCGTCCGGTGGCCGCGAAGACCGCCGGGGCACCGCCGTTGTCGGCGTTCGGACCCTGCTCGTCGGCGTGCTCGAAACCGACCACTCCCCCGGGTCTGAGCAGCTCGGCAGCCCGCCGTTCCAGGACGCGGATCGCGTCCAGCCCGTCCTGCCCCGAGAAGAGCGCGAGGTCGGGGTCGTGGTCGCGCGCCTCGGTCGCGACGGACTCCCAGGCTTCGAGCGGGATGTACGGCGGATTGCAGACGAGCACGTCGACTCTGCCGTCCAGGTCGGCGAACTCGTCGGCCATGTCGCCCTGCCGCAGGTCCACGCCGGTGCCGGTCAGGTTGCGTACGGCCCAGGGGTAGGCGTCCTCGGAGAGCTCGACCGCGTGCACCTCGGCGCCCGGGACCTCGTCGGCGATGCTCTTCGCGATCGCGCCCGACCCGGTGCAGAGGTCGACGACGACGGGCTGGTCGATGGTCGCGGCCCGGTCGATCGCCCAGCCGGCGAGCAGCTCGGTCTCGGGCCGCGGCACGAAGACGCCGGGACCGACGGCGAGCTCGACGTGCCGGAAGTACGCCACCCCGGTCAGGTGCTGCAACGGCTCCCGTTCTGCGCGGCGGGCGAGCAGGTCCGCGTAGGCCTTCTCGTGATGCTCGGCCACGTCGTCGACGAGGAAGAGGCGGTTGCGGTCGGTGTCGAGGACATGCGCCAACAAGATGGCCGCATCGGCATCCGGGCTCTCGACTCCGGCCTCTTCGAGCTGCTTTCGGGCACTTGCCAGAAGTGCGCGCGGGGCGGTCATGGGCAACTGCTCCTGAATGTGTTAGTCATGCTTTACCCCGCTGAGGGTAACGTTCGGGCGCCTCAACGGTTCTTCCGGTCATATCGGGGGACGCGGGACTGGCCGCACACCTCGGCGGGCGCTGTGCTGCCCCACCACCACACCCGAGATCTCCCCCGGAAGGAAACATCACCCCATGAAGTGGCTCTTGCTGCTTGCACTCATCCTCGTCCTCGCCCTCCTGATCTGGTTCTTCTTCGGACGTCCGATCCGCAAGGACGCCAAGGCCGCACCTCAAGCGGACAAGGAGCACCCGACCACCGAGGCCGCTGAGGCCACCGACGCGCCCGTCACCGACGCCGCCGTCCCCGCCGAGGCTCCTGCAGTCGAGGAGCCCGCGACCGAAGAGCCCACCAAGGCTTCCGTCGAGGCCGAGGCCGAGGTCGCCGAGCCGGCCGCCGAAGACGTGACCGACGCGGACACCGCTGCTGTCGTCGCGGAGGCCGAGAGCGTCACCGCCGCTGCCGCCGCGGCCGAGCCGGTCGTGACCGAGCCCGTCGCTGCTGAGCCCGAGACGGCCGAGGCTGAGGCTGACGAGACTCCCGTGGCGGCCGAGCCGAAGGCCACCCCGGCCGCCGAGGCGCCCGCCGCGACCAACGCTGCTCCCTACCCCGGAGCCGTGCTTCCGGCTGCTGACGGAACCAGCCCGGATGCTGCGTACGACATCAAGGGCAGCAGCGGGAAGAAGTACCACACGACGGCGAGCCCCTACTACGGCCGTACGAAGGCAGCCGTCTACTTCGACTCCGAGGAATCGGCCGAAGCGGCCGGGTTCGTGGGGGCGAGCAGCGACTTCTACGACCGCAGCAAGAAGGCCGACACCGCCGAGACCGACCAGCCGCTGCCGCCGGCGAGCAACTACGGGGCCGGCAGCGCCGACCCGCTCGAGGACGGCTCCAGCCCGCACCCGACGTACGTCGTGAAGGGCAACATCCGCAAGGACGGCGCCAAGCGCTACCACACCTCCGCGAGCACCGCCTACAAGCGGACTCAGGCCGAGGTCTGGTTCGACAGCGAGACCTCGGCCGAGGCCGCCGGCTTCGTCGTGGGCTTCAAGAAGAAGGCCAGCGCCTGAGCAGGCTCCGATGAGACAGCCGAAGGGCGCAGTCACCTGGTGACTGCGCCCTTCGGCGTTGAACGGATCAGGAGTCGAGCGAGGCCAGACGGGCAGCCAGGTCGGCGTCGACGGCACTGCCGATCACCGGCTCCAGGTCGCCGTCGAGGACCTGGTCGAGGTTGTAGGACTTGTAGCCGGTGCGGTGGTCGGAGATGCGGTTCTCCGGGAAGTTGTAGGTGCGGATGCGCTCGGAGCGGTCGACGGTGCGCACCTGGGAGCGGCGGGCGTCGGAGGCTTCCGCGTCGGCGGCGTCCTGGGCTGCCTGGAGCAGGCGCGAGCGGAGCACGCGCATGGCCTGCTCCTTGTTCTGCAGCTGCGACTTCTCGTTCTGCATGGAGACCACGATGCCGGTGGGGACGTGGGTGATCCGGACCGCGGAGTCGGTGGTGTTGACCGACTGGCCACCGGGGCCCGAGGAGCGGTAGACGTCGATGCGGAGGTCGTTGTCGTTGATCTCGACATCGATGGGCTCGGCCTCGGGAACCACCAGGACGCCGGCGGCCGAGGTGTGCACGCGGCCCTGCGACTCGGTGACCGGCACCCGCTGGACACGGTGTACGCCACCCTCGAACTTGAGCAGCGCATAGGGCGCCCGGCCGGGCTCTGAGGTCCCCTTCGCCTTCACCGCCACGGTGACCGACTTGTAGCCGCCGAGGTCGGACTCGTTGGCGTCGAGGAACTCGAGCTTCCAGCCCTGACGCTCTGCATAGCGGGTGTACATCCGCAGCAGGTCGCCGGCGAACAGCGCCGACTCCTCGCCACCCTCCCCCGACTTCACCTCGAGGATGGCGTCCTTGTCGTCGGTCGGGTCGCGGGGCACGAGCAGGCGGCGCAGCCGCTCCTCGGCCTCCTCACGCTGCGGCACCAGCGCCTCGGCCTCCTCGGCGAAGGCAGGGTCCTCCCCCGCCAGCTCGCGGGCGGCCCCGATGTCGTCACCGAGCTGCTGCCAGGAGCGGTAGGCGTCGATGATCGAGCTCAGCTCGGCGTACCTCTGGTTGAGCTTCTTCGCCAGGCGCGCGTCGGCATGGGTCTCGGGCTCGGCGAGCCGTGTCTCCAGCCCGACGTGCTCCTCGATGAGTCCTTCGACCGCTTCAAACTGTGACATCTCCGCCTCGCTTCGTACGCCGGTGAAACCCTCCAAACACGCCAGCGCCGGCCACCTGCAGACGCAGGGGCCGGCGCTGGGCTCTGCCGTTCTCCGGAGCTACTTGTTGCGCTTGCCGAAGCGAGCCTCGAAGCGAGCCACGCGACCGCCGGTGTCGAGGATCTTCTGCTTGCCCGTGTAGAACGGGTGGCAGTTGGAGCACACGTCGGCACGGATCGCGCCCTCGGCCACGGTGCTGCGGGTGGTGAAGGAGTTGCCGCAGGTGCAGGTGACCTGGGTCTCGACGTAAGTCGGGTGGATGTCGGTCTTCATGAGGTTCCTCTCAAGACATGGGGCTCCGGGTCGCCGCCGCAGGTTGCGGGACGTGAACCGGCACCGAGGATTCAGTGTATGTGAACGCCTGGGGCCGCCAATAATTCCCGACAGCCCCAGGCGCACATCACATTCAGCTCTTGGCGACCTCGTTGAGGAGCACCATGTTGGTGGCGGACCCTGCCACCTTGTCGGCCAGCACCGAGGCCGCCTTGGCACCGTCGAGCGTGGCCAGCGAGGCACGCAGCTTGCGCACCGCATCCCCCTCACCACCGGCGAAGAGCAGGTCGTCGCGGCGGGTGCCGGAGGCGCTGACATCGACGGCGGGGAAGATCCCGGCCTCCGCGTAGTCCTCGCTCAGGCGCAGCTCGGAGTTGGCGGTGTCCTTGAACGCGTCGAAGATGATCTCGTCGGTCTTCGAACCCGTCTCGACCGCGGCCGTGGCGAGGATGGTCAGCGAACCGCCGTCCTCGACGTTGCGGGCCGCGCCGAAGAACCGCTTCGTCGGGTAGAGCGCCGCGGAGTCGACGCCGCCACCGAGGATGCGGCCCGAGGCCGGGACGGACAGGTTGTACGCCTTGCCCAGGCGGGTCAGCCCGTCGAGCAGGACGACCACGTCGTGGCCGAGCTCGACCAGGCGCTTGGCCCGCTCGATCGCAAGCTCGGCCACCACGGTGTGGTCGGCAGGCTGACGGTCGAAGGTGGAGGCGATGACCTCGCCCTTGACGCTGCGCTCGAAGTCGGTGACCTCCTCCGGGCGCTCGTCGACGAGCACGACCATCAGGTGGCATTCGGGGTTGTTGGCCGTGATCGCGCCGGCGATCGCCTGCAGGACGGTCGTCTTGCCCGCCTTCGACGGCGAGGCGATCAGGCCGCGCTGGCCCTTGCCGATCGGCGCGACCAGGTCGATGACGCGACCGGTGACCGGGTCCGAGCCGCCCTCGAGGCGCAGTCGCTGGTCGGGGTGGACCGGCGCCAGCTTGTCGAACTCGACGCGGTGCTTGGCGACCTCGGGGTCGGCACCGTTGACCGAGTCGATGCGCACCATCGGGTTGTACTTCTCCTTGCGCTCGCCCTCACGGGGCTGGCGCACCTGACCGACGATCGCGTCGCCACGGCGCAGGCCGAGACGCTTGACCAGCGACAGGGAGAGGTAGACGTCGTCGGGTCCGGGCAGGTAGCCGGAGGTGCGGACGAAGGCGTAGTTGTCGAGTACGTCCAGGATGCCTGCCGCGGGCACGAGCACGTCGTCCTCGAGGACGGTCGTGTCCGGCTCGCCGCGGCCCGGGCGGTTGCGGTCGCGATCGCGGCCACGGCGGCGGCGGTTGCGGCGGCTGCCGCCCTCGCCGTCGTCATCGCCCTCGTCGGCCGACTCGGCCGCCCGCTCCTTCTGGGCGTCCTCGTTCTTCTTCTCGGCGGCTGGCTGCCCGGCCTTGGCCGGACCCTTGCCCTGGCCACCGCCGGCGGGCTGACCGGACTGGCCGCCCTGGCCGCCCTGGCTGGACTGGCCGCCCTGGCTGGACTGGCCACCCTGACCGGCCTGACCGCCGCTCTTGTTCTGGTTGCGCTGGCGACGCGGGCGCTGGGCGCCCTCGTTGCCGGCGTCAGCAGCCTCGGCGGACTTCTCCGCGGGCTTCTCGGCCGTCTCGGCCGGCTTCTCTGCGGTCTTCTCCGCAGGCTTCTCAGCGGCAGGCTTCTCAGCGGCAGGCTTCTCGGCCCTCTCCGCCGGCGCCGACTGCGCACGGCTGCTCTGCGCGGCCTTGATCGCTTCGATCAGCTGGGCCTTCTTCATCGAGTTCGCCCCGGTGATACCCATTCCGCTCGCCATCGCCTTGAGGTCGGCGAGAAGCATTCCGCCAAGGCCACCGCGCTTCTTCGGGGCTGCGTTCGGCTCCGGCGCAGTGGATTCCATGGTTTCAGTCACGTGAGTCCTTTCCCACGTATCGCCGATCGGCGTACGACGCCGACGGCTCGTTTGTCAGAACCCCTGACGCACCGGTGCGCGCCAAATGAAGTGGCACGGCACGAAAGGGGGATAGCACACTCGCAGACCTGAACGGCCCAACGCATGTATCCCCAGGCTAACACGCATGGCACCCCTCGCAGCAGGGGCCCGGAACGCGGGTCAGAGGATGCGTACGCCGTCCATGTCGACGCTCAGCGCGTGGCAGGCCCAACCCTCGGGACAGCGGGTGGTGAGCTTGGCCGTCTCGGCCGACTCGACGCCGCTGCTGAACGCCAGGACCGTGGGCCCGGCGCCGGAGACGATCGCGGCGACGCCGTCGGCGCGCAGCTCGTCGACCAGGGCGAGCGACTCCGGCATCGCGGGTCGTCGGTACTCCTGGTGCAGGAAGTCGCGGGTGGCACGGTGCAGGTGTTCGGGCGCATCGCTCAGCGCCGCGACCAGGAGGGCCGTACGTCCGGCGCCGGCCGCCGCGTCGGAGTGCGGGACGGTCTCGGGCAGCAGCCCGCGGGCGGCCTTGGTCTCGACGCCGGTCGCGGGGACGAACACGACGACGCTGATCCTCGGGTCGACGGCGGTGCGGACGGCGAAGAAGCCTTCATCGTCACCCGCGATCGTGAAGCCGCCGTGGAAGGCAGGCGCGACGTTGTCGGGGTGACCCTCGATCTCGGCGGCCTTCTGGAAGAGAGTGTCGTCGTCGAGGATCAGCTCTCCCCCGGCGACCAGGGCACGAGCGAGCACGAGGCCGCCGATGATCGCGGCCGAGGACGAGCCCAGGCCGCGCGCGTGCGGGATCCGGTTGTGGCAGTGCAGCCGCAGACCGGCCGGCTGCTTGCCGATGATCTCGAAGGCGGCCCGCATCGAGCGCACGACGAGGTGCGACTCGTCGAGCGGGACCGTGCCCTCACCCGCACCGTCGACGGTGACCTCCAGGCCCTCGGCGATCACCTCGCCGGTGAGCTCGTCACGCAGGTCGAGCGCCAGCCCGAGCGAGTCGTAGCCGGGACCGAGGTTGGCGGAGGTGGCCGGGACGGTGACGGTGACGGGGCCTTCTACGAACGTCATGAGCTACGCGAGCCCGGCTGCGGCCGCCGCGGCCTCGAGGTCGGCGTCGATGATGATCTCGGGCAGCTCACCGAAGAACTCCAGCGCGGTGGCGGTGTCCTTGAGCCCGTGCCCGGTGACGGTGATGACCGTGGTGGCCCCGGCGTACGTCTCGCCCAGCTCGAGGTCGGCGAGGAGCCCGGCGACGCCGGCCGCAGATGCGGGCTCGACGAAGACTCCGTCGTTGCGGGCCAGCTGGGCCTGGGCGGAGAGGATCTGGTCGTCGGAGAGCGCGCGGAAGCGGCCACCGGACTTGGCGGCCGCGGCCTCGGCGAGCTGCCACGAGGCCGGGTTGCCGATGCGGATCGCGGTCGCCCTGGTCTCGGGGTGCTCGACCGGGTGGCCGAGCACGAGCGGGGCCGCGCCCTCGGCCTGGAAAGCGCGCATGACCGGGGTCTTGGTGGCGTGGCCGGCCGCTGCGTACTGCTCGTAGCCGAGCCAGTAGGCGGAGAGGTTGCCGGCGTTGCCGATCGGCATCAGGTGGTAGTCGGGGGCGTCACCCAGGCGGTCGACGACCTCGAAGGCGGCCGTCTTCTGGCCCTCGAGGCGGACCGGGTTGACGGAGTTGACCAGCGCGACCGGGTAGCTGTCGGCGAGGGCACGGGAGAGCTTGAGGCAGTCGTCGAAGTTGCCGCGTACCTTGACCACCTCGGCGCCGTGGACCAGCGCCTGAGCCATCTTGGCGGCACTGATCTTGCCGTTGGGGACGAGCACGACCGGGGTGATCCCGGCCTTGGCCGCGTAGGCCGCCATCGAGGCCGACGTGTTGCCGGTCGAGGCGCAGACCACGGCCTTGGCGCCCTCGTGGACGGCGACCGAGATGGCCGCGGTCATGCCGCGGTCCTTGAACGAGCCCGTCGGGTTCTGACCCTCGACCTTCAGCCACACCTCACCCTTGGTGGCGCCGGAGAGCCACTCGGAGTGGACCAGCGGGGTGCCACCCTCGCCGAGCGTCACCGCCGGGGTGTCCTGGGGGATGTCGAGGAGGGTGCGGTACTCCTCGATCACGCCTCGCCACTGACTGGTCGTCATCACACTGCTCCTTCTACGCGCATCACCGAGGCGACGTCGCGGACGTACTCCATCTCGCGCAGGTGCTGCACGGTCGCCGCGAGCGCGGCATCGGGGGCCTCATGGGAGACGACGACGAGCTGGGCGTCCTCTCCCCTGCCTTCTTGGCGTACGGCCTTGATCGAGACGCCGTGCTCGGAGAAGGCGGTCGCGACGGCGGCGAGCACGCCGGCCTTGTCGGCCACGTCGAGGCTGACGTGGTAGCGGGTGACGGTCTCGCCCATCGGGCGCACCGCGCGGGCGGCGTAGGCGGACTCGCCGAAGCCACGGGTGCCGAGGACCTTGTTGCGTGCGATCGTGACCAGGTCACCCAGGACGGCACTCGCGGTGGGGTCGCCGCCCGCGCCCTGGCCGTAGAACATCAGGTCGCCGGCCGAGGCGGACTCGACGAAGACGGCGTTGTAGGCGCCGCGCACGGTCGCCAGCGCGTGGGTGCGCGGGATCATCACCGGGTGGACTCTCGCCGAGACGTCGTCGCCGTCGAGCTCGGCGATCGCGAGCAGCTTGACGACGCTGCCCATGGCCTTGGCGGAGGCGACGTCGCCGGCTGTCACCTCGGTGATGCCCTCGCGGTAGACGTCGCTGGCGGTCACCCGGGTGTGGAAGGCGAGGCTCGCCAGGATCGCGGCCTTGGCGGCGGCGTCGAAGCCCTCGACGTCGGCGGTCGGGTCGGCCTCGGCGTAGCCCAGGTCCTGGGCCTCGGCGAGAGCCTCCTCGAAGCCGGCACCGTAGGTGTCCATCTTGTCGAGGATGTAGTTGGTGGTGCCGTTGACGATGCCCATCACCTTGGTGACGTGGTCGCCGACGAGCGAGTCGCGCAGGGGGCGCAGGATCGGGATCGCACCGGCGACCGCGGCCTCGTAGTAGAGGTCGGTGCCGGCCTTCTCGGCGGCCTCGTAGAGCGTCGGGCCGTCCTCGGCGAGCAGCGCCTTGTTGGCGGTGACGACGCTGGCGCCGCTCTCCAGCGCCTCGAGGATGAGCCCGCGGGCCGGCTCGATGCCGCCGATCACCTCGATCACGAGGTCGACGTCGTCGCGGGCGACCAAGCCGTGGGCATCCGTGGTGAGCAGCTCCGCGGGCACCTCGACGTCGCGAGGAGCGTCGAGGCGACGTACGGCCACGCCCCTGATCTCCAGCGGCGCACCCACTCTGGCGGCGAGATCCGCATCGCCCTCGAGCAGGAGCCGGACCACCTGGGACCCCACCACACCGCAGCCGAGGACGGCGACGCCCAAGGGATCGACGGCGTGCGCGGTCGTCTTGTTGCTGCTCACGCGCCAAGGGTATCCGGGACAGCCTCTCGGGTCCGACTTCCGCTCTAGGCGCGGACACCTCGGCGGGGGGGTTGTTGGAGGTGGGGGGGGGAAAAGGAAGACAAAAGAACAAA